>WSZY01000224.1 GCA_013139875.1 Mariprofundaceae bacterium
ATGCAATAGGCCGCATCCATTTAAAAACAGCATGAAAAAACGGCGACTGTTTCCAGCCGCCGTCTGTTCCACTAGAGGATAATGGATGGTGTGTCTTTAGATGTTCAGTTCATCCCAGTTGGCAGCATAGATGCCAAGGTAGAGACCAAGTGCGACGGTCATCAGGCCATTTCTGTAGAGAAAGTCACCGATTTTTTTCACATAATTAACTTCGTTCATATTAGGTCTCCTTTTCTGCTGTGAATCACAATACTATTTGAATATTAGAAAATGATTATATTTAATTAAAAGGTTCTTAATCCGGTTAGATATTAAACTTGTCCAGGTTGGCTCTGTAAATGCCGATATAGAGGCCGAGTGCGATAGCCATCAGTCCATTTTTATAAAGCATGTCGCCAATCTTTTTAACCATAGTTGCCTGTTTCATGTTGTTACCTCTTACTTCTCTTATTGCCTGAATAGGGCAACGATAGCGGGGCCTGCCGCCATGAAATGCGATGTACGTCACACATCTGAAATCTGTTTTTATGTTTGTGGTTGGAAATAAAAAATAGCGGCTGTTTCCAGCCGCCATCGTTATCAAGCAGGGAGAGTTCTCCTAGACGTTCAACTCATCCCAGTTGGCAGCATAAATGCCAAGGTAGAGTCCGAGTGCAATGACCATCAGGCCATTCCTGTAGAGAAAATCACCAAACTTTTTTACATAGTTTACTTTACGCATGGGAACCTCCTTTACGTAAGATGGTGCCACTATAGAAGAGAAGTGTGACATGGTGATGCGATGTGGGTCACAAAGATCCGGCCTCATCATTCAGGCATACAGAAAGCAGCCTGGCCGCTTTTACTATTGTTTGTAGTGAAGCTCAGCCTCTATTGGGCGGCATACAGCCTTTCAAGAATCTCACGTGCACCGGCATCAAGAAGTTCATCAGCCAGTGCAATTCCCATCTTTTCAGCATCAATAGCCGGGCCGGTCAGTTCGCTTTGCAATATAACCGAGCCATCAACTTCACCAACGAGCCCTTTCAGGGTCAGTGTATCACCATCGAGTGTTGCATAGGCTGCAATCGGAACCTGACAACCACCTTCCAGACGGGCGAGGAAAGCACGTTCAGCTTTGGTGCGGATAACAGTCTCTTTATCATTCATCTGATCCACCAGCGCATTAATCAGGCCATCCGCATCGCGGGTCTGAATGCCCAGTGTTCCCTGTGCCACGGCAGGAAGCATGATGTCGGTACTGATGAACTGATGCATTTTATCGGCCATACCCATGCGGCGGACACCTGCAGCAGCCAGAATAACGGCATCAACCTCTTCACCAAGTTTGGAGAGGCGTGTCTGAATGTTGCCGCGGATGGAGATAAACTCAAATGACGGATATTTCTTTTTAAGCTGCGCGATACGACGCAGGCTGGAGGTGCCGATCTTCGCGCCTGCAGGAAGAGTGTCCATGTCACCGCCGGTAATGGTGGCAATGGCATCCCGTGGGTCTTCACGCTTCGGATGGGCACGAATGCTGGTGCCTTCAGGCAGCTGGGTGGGCACATCTTTCATAGAGTGTACGGCGATATCGGCACGGCCATCCAGCAGTGCTTCATCAATCTCTTTGGTGAAAAGGCCTTTACCACCGACCTGAGCCAATGGCACATCCAGAATCTTGTCACCCTTGGTAACAATCTTAACAAGCTCTGTGGTGACATTCGGATCAAGTCTCTGCAGCTCTGCAGATACATATTCGGCCTGCCAGAGGGCAAGCGGGGATCGGCGGGTGGCAATACGGATGTGGGTCAAAACAAACTCCTGTAGTCAGTCGGCCAGAAACTGTGCATAACTCAGAACAATCGCAATAAAGAGCGTCGCACCAAGATAGTTGTTATTCAAAAAGGCGCGGAAGCATTGTTCGCGCTTTCGCCTGAAAATCAATGTCTGGTGGTAGATCGCGATTCCTGCGGCAGCGGCAATGCCTGCAAAATATGGCCAGCCAAGGTCGAAGGATAGGCCGACAGCGATCATGATGGCAATAAATGCCAGCTGGAACAGGGCGATCATCTCTCGGCAGCGGCTACCGAAGAGAATGGCAGTTGATTTCACACCGACCTGAAGATCATCATCAACATCAACCATGGCATACATGGTGTCGTATGCGACTACCCAGCAGATGTTTGCCATAACAATCAGCCATGCCGCAGTAGGAACCGCACCTGTCTGCGCGGCAAAGGCCATCGGTATGGCCATACTGAAGGCGATGCCCAGGAATAGCTGGGGCCAGTGGGTGTAACGTTTCATGAACGGGTAGAGGGCAGCGAGGCCAATGGCGGCAAATGAGAGCATGACGGTGAGCATATTGGTCATCAGTACCAGGCCGAATGCAGTGAGGCCGAGTGCGGCAAAGAGGCCGATCGCCTCTCTGGTGGAGACTTCACCGGCAGCCAGAGGACGTGTTCTGGTACGCTCTACATGGGGATCGAAACCACGATCCGCGAAATCGTTAATAACACACCCGGCAGAGCGCATCAGGAAAACACCGGCACTGAAAATCAACAGAGTCTGGCCATCAGGATGCCCTTCACCGGCAATCCAGAGCGCCCACAGCGTCGGCCAGAGCAGCAGGAGTGTGCCGATCGGCTTGTCGATTCGCATCAGGCGGCCATAGGCACCGAGCCGGGCATGAAGATTCATGATACGAACCATAGTTAATGTCACCTCAATAGCGAAGAGGGGAGTTGTTCAGAAATTTTTCAGGTTGAATGATCGGTTACATGTTCAGGAGTGGATCAAAAGGTTCAGGCAAACTCGGGAAGCAGTGAGGATTCAAACACCGGGCCATCAACACAGACGCGGCGATACTTCTCCTCGCCATCTTCAATGGTCTTCACCACGCAGCCGGCACAGCCGCCGATTCCACAGGCCATATGTTCTTCAAGGCTGAGATAAGCCGGAATGTTCAGTTCACGCCCGACTTTTGCCACGGCATGCAGCATCGGGTGTGGTCCGCAGGAGAGCAGCAGACAGCGCTCTCTCTCCTCACTGCTCAGTGCCAGCAGGTAATCCCGCGCAAGATCGGGCACATACCCTTCGTAACAGCCGTAGAGGCCCGCATTGGATGCAAGGCGTGAGGCAATGCCGCGCTCTTCCAGTGAAGTAATCCCCAGAATAGTGTTTCCACCCACGCCGGGAAGAATGGCAGTGCTCGGTTTCAGGGCAAACGGGAACTCAACCTCGGAACCTGCAAAGACCACTGCCGGAGCCCTGCCCAACAGGCTCATGGCACAGAAAATCATGGGCGGAATGCCGACACCACCACCGATCAGGATATAACGCTTTGAACTGTCAGAGAGATCAAACGGACGACCGATAGGCCCGAGCATCTGGATGCTTTCACCCGTTTTTCGTTCTCGCAGCAGCCGGGTGCCTTCACCGATCACCTTGATCAGCAGATCAACCGTCCCCTTCTCAGGGTCGGTCAGCATGATGGAGATCGGGCGACGCATCGGGCGCTCATCGGAGACGCGCAGATGTACAAACTGACCCGGTTTAGCGGCAGATGCCGTTTTGGGGGCTCTTACCCGCATGACAAACTGATCTCCGGGGTGATGTACGTTGGCAAGAATCTCAACACGCTCTTCAAAAATGGTGTTTCTGCCTGTTTCTGACTCAGCCATGAATGGTTCCATTCTCAAATACAATCCGGCCAGCCTTAATGGTGTGGGTCACCTGGCCGGTCATCTGCTTGCCATGCCATGGTGTGTTTTTACCTTTCGACAGGAGCGTTTCGCGATCCACTATCCACGTTGCTTCAGGGTCAAAGATGGTGACATCAGCTTCACTGCCTGTGTTGAGTGTGCCGGAATCAAGCTGCAGCAGTCTGGCAGGGTTACTGGTCATCTTGGCGATCATTTCACTTAGGGATAGCACGCCATTGCGTACCAGATCAAGGGATACCGGCAGCATGGTTTCCAGGCCAACGATACCGAATGCGGCGCAGGAGAGACCACAGCGTTTATCATCTTCATGGTGCGGGGCGTGATCGGTTGCAATCACTTCAATGGTGCCGTCGCGCAGCCCTTCGATTACTGCCAGACGATCTTCTTCGGTACGCAGAGGCGGGCTCATCTTGGCATCCACGTTAAAGCCCAGCATCTCCTCTTCAGTTAGCGCAAAGTGGTGAGGTGCGGCTTCGGTGGTAACTTTCAGCCCTTCGGCTCTGGCATCCCGTACCATCTGCACGCCGCGTTTGGATGAGATATGAGCCACATGATAGCGGGCATCGGCACGGCGGGTCAGCATGATATCGCGGGCGATCATGGAGTCCTCACCCTCAACCGGCATGCCGGTTACACCCAGCTGGGTGGATATCCAGCCTTCATTCATGCAGCCGCCCTCGGTTAAAGTCAGCTCCTCAGCGTGCTGGATCACCATGTAACCGAAACTGGATGAATATTCGAGCGCCTTACGCATCACGCCTGCATGCCAGATCGGCAGGCCATCATCGGAGAATGCCACACAGCCGCTACGTGCCAGCTCGCGCATCTCAGTCAGCTCTTTACCATCAAGATTTTTGGTTACCGCTCCGATTGGATGCACACTGCACAGGCCAACCTGACTGGCACGCTCAATGATCTGGCGTGCAATGCCGGCATGATCAATGTGGGGCCCGGTATTGGGCATACAGCACATGCTGGTCACACCACCGGCAACAGCAGCACGGGAGCCGGATTCGATATCTTCCTTCCACTCCTGTCCCGGTTCTCGCAGGTGTACATGCATGTCGATCAGGCCGGGACAGACAATTTTGCCGGCTGCATCAATGCTCTGATCCGCTTTGCCGCTATGTTTGCCCACCGCGATAATCTTTCCATCTTCAATCCAGAGGTCGGCCTTTTTATCAATGCCGTTGGCAGGGTCGATAATGTGTCCGTTTTTAATTAGCAGTGTGCTGCTCATAACAGTGTCCCCTGCGCCCGCATCGCTTCATCGGGCAGTTTTTTCCTGCTGCCCGTTTTCCTCTCTTTCGCCTGACCGCCGCACAGGGCTGTCAGTACCGCCATACGGATGGCTACACCATGCTCTACCTGTGCCAGGATATGGCTTCTTACCGAGTCAGCGACATCGGTAGCAATTTCGACGCCCCGATTCATCGGACCCGGATGCAGCACAAGGCAGTCATCACCGGCGGCTTGCAGACGTTTGGAGTTCAGGCCGTAAGCTTCATGGTATTCACGAATGGATGGGAAGGCACAACTGTCGGTCAGGCGCTCGGTCTGCACCCTCAGCATATAGACCGCATCCGAGCCCGGCAGCGCCTCATCAAAGTCATGATAGACCTCGCAGCCATAGCGCTCGACCTCGGCTGGAAGCAGTGTCCTGGGCGCGACGATTCGCATGGTGTAGCCAAGTTTTTTGGCCGCCAGCAGGTGTGAGCGTGCAACGCGGGAGTGAGCAATATCGCCAACCATGGTAATGACTTTCCCTTCGGGTGAGCCCCATGCCTGTTTCAGCGTCAGCAGGTCGGTCAGGATCTGGGTCGGGTGCTCATGGGCACCGTCACCTGCATTCACAATTGCGGTATTATCCAGATATTGCGCTAAAAATTCACATGTTCCGGCAAGCGAGTGGCGGATCACCAGAACGTGCGGTTGCATGGCAGCCAATGTCTGGCCGGTGTCGAGGAGCGATTCGCCCTTCTTGGTGGCGCTGGTGGAGGCGGAGATGTTGATGACATCGGCGGAGAGGCGTTTGCCTGCAATCTCGAAGCTGGTACGTGTACGGGTTGAATTTTCAAAAAAGAGGTTGATGACAGTCTTGCCACGAAGTGTTGGGGCCTTTTTCAGCGGCCGCCGGTTGATGTCGATGAATGAATCTCCAAGGTTGACCAGATACTCGATCTGCTCCCGTTCCAGGTCGGCGATGCCGAACAGATGTTTCAAAGATTTCATCGTTTCACCCGCCTCTGTTTAATATACCACCCCTCCGGGTCTGTAATCAGTTTGACTGATTGGCCTGCTTCTGCCTGATGGGAGAGGCCGACAATATCGGCAGAGATCGGCAGCTCATGTCCGCCCCGATCCACCAGCACGGCCAGCTTTACGGTTGCCGGACGTCCGTAATCGAAGATCTCTCCCAGTGCCGCCCGGATGGTTCTGCCGGTGTAGAGCACGTCATCGACCAGATAGATATGCTTATCCGTGATGTCAAAGGGAAGGTCACTCGGGCGCACCTCGGGGTTGGGGCCGACGGTATCCAGATCATCGCGGTAGAAGCTGATATCAAGATTGCCGCGGTGGACGGTGATAGCTGATTTTTTCAGCCGGTGCTGCAGTGCATCTGCCACCTTTGCTCCGCCGCATTGGATGCCGATCATATAGATGTCATTGCCATCGTCAGCACCCTCTCTGATCGCCCGGGCCATCGTATCGAGTGCCGGGTTGACACGCTTGCTATCAAAGATGGTGTTAGACATTACTGGTCACCCCGTTAGTGCCGGATGTGCGGCAATAAAGTCTTCAAGAATGACAGCTGCGGCTGTCTGATCAAGTTTCGCACGTACCCGTTTTTCATTGAGCCCCTGCGCAAAGAGGCGCTCTCTGGCCGTCCATGTCGAGAGGCGTTCATCCTGAAAGAGGATGGGAAGATCGGTAAAGTTCTGTAACTGCCCGGCACCCTTTCTGCAGTCTTCAGCCTGTCCGCCCTCTGTACCGTCCATATTTCTGGCCAGACCGACAACGATGCCCTTGCAGCCGTACTCTTTAATCAGTTTCAACGCCTGCTTCGGCCAGCCGGAGTCGTTCCGGTGCAGGCATGCGATGCCACGGCATGAGAGGCCCAGTTGATCCGATACGGCAACGCCGATACGTTTTTTGCCGACATCGAGTGCTAATAGCGGGAGGGATAAATTTTCAGGAATATGCTCGGAAATCTGTTCAGAAATAGCGGAAGGTGTCGTGGATTCGGATGCCACGAAATCAGAAGTTGAGCAGGATGCGGCTGTCATCAAATCCGAGATTCTGCAACGTTTCACTGCATGCGTCCACCATTGCACTCATTCCAGCCAGACAGGCGACGCTGTTTTCTCCACCCGGATGGTCGGCCAGAAGGGCATCCTGCACGTAGCCAATGGCGCCGTTCCAGTCGTCGCTGCCGGTAGCAACCGAGATGTTAACCTCGATATTATGCTCGGAGAGCGCCGCCATTTCATCGGTCAGCAGGCTATGCAGCGGGGTGAGAAATCCGGCATAGATGGTCACTTTGCCGAAATCGGAACGGTGCTGGATAATGCTGTCCCATACGCTGCGCAGCGGTGAGATGCCGGTGCCGACACCCATCAGGATTACATCGCAGCCTTTGAACGGAGAGAGGTCGAAGCCTTTGCCCATCGGCCCTTCAATCTCCACCTCGGCACCCGGTGCAAGCAGAACCAGATGGTCACCCATGCTGGTTCCCTGTTTGATCACAATCTCGTAATGGCGGGTCTCGTAGGGGGAGGAAGCTACGGCAAAGTAGGCAGGTGCCGGATCCTTTACATCGGCAATGCCCACACGGACAAACTGCCCGGAGACGAATGGCTGAACAGGTTCTC
>WSZY01000020.1 GCA_013139875.1 Mariprofundaceae bacterium
CGTCCAACTCTCCCCAATCCTCCTTAAAGCGTTTCGCATCCACAATCTCCTGTGCCAACACCATCGCATCACGCAGGCCGAGGTTTACTCCGAGGCCTGCCAGAGGGTGAATCGTATGGGCAGCATCACCGATCAGGGCCAGACGATGACGAACCAGATGCCGGGTCAGACGAGCCACCAGAGGAAATGCAGCTCTTTTGCCCACCTCTTCGATTCTACCGAGAACGGGGCCGAAGGTGAGATTCAGATCCTCCAGAAATGCCAGGTCATCCAGCTTCATCAGGCGATCCGCCTCCTCATCTGCAGCACCCCAGACAATGGAGCAGAGCCCATCACTCATCGGCAGCATGGCCAGCGGCCCGGTAGAGAGAAAACGCTGAAAGGCAACGCCACGATGAGGTATCTGCGGCCGGACATTAGCCACAATCCCCTTCTGGCCGTAATCATGGGAATAGATGCCCACATCCGCCTGCTGACGCAGCCATGAGTGTGCACCATCAGCACCAACAATCAGAGGTGTTCTGAAACCACGCCCGTCATCAAGATGCACCTCAACATAGTCGCTGTGCCACTCAACTGAAGTGATTTCCGCAGGGCAGCAGAGATCAATCGAGTCGCTCAGGTGTACCACCTTTATCATGGCTGCCTGCAGTTTTGAGTTCTCAACCAGGTAACCCAGTGCATCCTCACCGATTTCACCGGCATCAAAACGGATGCCGCCCGGCCTCTGATCATCCCAGATACGCATCGTGTGCATCGGCCCGATATCCTTAATATACTCCCATACACCCATACCCTGAAGTATCTGCACATTACCCATCACAATGGCACTCACCCGACAGTCACGACCGAGTGACTTCCTCACAACTGGTTCGGATCGTTCCACCACCACCACATGCAAACCTGAATCTTTCAAGGCACAGGCCGCAGCCATCCCCACCATGCCGCCGCCGACAATAATCAGGTCAACCGGCTCCAGCGCCCGACTCATACAGTACGTCTCCCGACTCGATTCTCAGCCTGTTTTTCAGTCTGTTTCTTAATATTTCCCTCCGGCAGCTTTGCGGGCATCTTCATCGATTTCCTCCGGCCAATGCCGGCTGCCTGACGAAGCAGCAGTGTCCGGATCGATGGTATTTTCTGCATCGTTTCCAGCGCATGACTACGAACCTTTTTAGCCCCCGGCAGAGAGATTCCAAACAGATTGGTGAGTGATTCAGTGAAGCCGGAGACTGCCATCACATCCAGTCGTCTCTTTTCCGCATAGGCCTGCATCAGAATCGGTGCACCCGGATCGCTAAACGCCAGCTCAGTTGACAGCACCTCAGCCAACACTGCTGCATCACGCAGACCCAGATTCATCCCCTGCCCCGCAACCGGATGAATCGTGTGTGCAGCATTGCCGACCAGTGCCAGACGAGGCTTGGCATATCGCTCTGCAATGGTCAGTTCCAGTGGAAAGCAGAACCTTTTTCCAATAGCAGTTATGGAACCGATCCGGTCGATAACATCACTGCCTGCTGCCTTCTCCAGCTTCTTCGTAAACAGTAGTTCAGGCATTGTAGAGAGGCGCGTCGCCTCAGCGGGAGCCAATGCCCATACAATGGAGAATCTGTCATCAGCCATCGGCAGGAAAGCAAGGGGACCCGATTTTCGGAAACACTCATAGGCCACACTGTCGTGCCCGTGCTCACAACTGGCGGAGAGCACAAGGCCAAAACGGTTGTAATCCCACCCCTTTGTCCCGATCCCTGCCATACGGCGGATCTGGCTGTTGGTGCCATCGGCTCCGATTAGAAGTGAACCTTGCAGTACAATACTTTTGCCTTCATGGCTGATCTGAACCTCTGCCTGCCTCTCCGCATCTCCAAAATCGAGTTCTCTGATTGATGCCGGGCAGAACAGGGTGACCCGCCCCTTCATACGTTCATGCAGAGGCTTCAAAAGATGCCCCATCTCAACAACATAGCCGAGCGCATCTATCTCTTCAGCCATATCTTTTGTATCAGCGGCATCCATGGTGACAAGGCCTGCGTTTCCGGGCTCTGTTACATGGATATGACGAATCAGACCGATTCCGGCATCTTCTACGTCCTGCCATACACCGAGAGCCTCAAGATAACATCTGGAACCATATGAGAGCGCAATCATCCGCTCCGGATCACTGGATTGATAGTGAGGGGTTTGGGAATCAATGACAGCAACACGATAGCCCAGATCACTCAGCTGCAGTGCCAGTGCACTTCCCACGGCACCTGCACCAACAATGATCTGATCAAACTCCAGCTTTGATGATGAAACTGATTGAGACTTTTTTCGCGTCATAACCCCTACTCTACACCTCAAACGAAACATTGCCTCTACAGAGCCCGGAGAGGGCTTCCACGTTCAGTGACCGGGGCAGGATACCCTGATCAGTAGCGAGCCGATTTCCGCATCAGTATTATGGCAAGAGTGGTGATTGCAAGCAGATGAGCATCTCTTAGATGAACAAGGGGAACACTTGACACAATGGGTGCCCGGGACAATGCTTCCGCGCGTTTTACCTGCAACCAGATTCTCTTATGCCGGGGTGGTGGAATTGGTAGACACGTTGGATTCAAAATCCAATGTCGCAAGACGTGCGGGTTCGATTCCCGCCTTGAGTACTAAAAGCTTCAGGTTTTACTTGAAGCTTTTTTATTTTCACACCCTCTTGATCACATGTGTCACAATTCCCCAAATTTGAAAATCATTGTTTTCTGTAATTAGAGTAGGATCATAAACTGGATTTTCAGGTTGTAGATATACGCCTTCAGAAGTGACTTTTAAACGTTTTACAGTAAATTCACCATCAATAAAACAGACAGCGAT
>WSZY01000139.1 GCA_013139875.1 Mariprofundaceae bacterium
ACCCTGAATTTGGCATTCTCATTCACAAGACGAATTGCCTTTCCGGTCGGGCTGGCAACGCCGACAACAGCTTCAAACGGCCCTGCCTTGAACTCCGGCTGGATCGCTGTTGTCTCAACTTCACTCAAAGAGTCCAGCCACACTTCCGGGCCGGAAAGTTTAACCTGTGCAGGATGCACAGAAATTGATTCAACCTGCCACCCCTCGGGCAACTCCAGATACGGCAATACAGCAATTAGTTTTTCCACCACCCGGTCAATCTGCAGTTCAATACGATCCGGCTGAATTTTTTCAATATTAAGACCTGCCGGAAGACGAATGTCGGAAATCTTTACCGTTCGTTCCACCACACCGGGCATCGTCAGCCCCGATGCATCAAAGGGAACATGGATATCCTGAGGCGTAACCGCCTTCAGGCGTGCCTGAGGGCCACTTACGGTTACATGCACACTATCAGGAAGATCATTCACAACGACCATCTCCTGAGGCAGGCCCTGGAGCTGCAGTGCCACATCCATGCTCAAAGTTCCTTCACCCTGGCCATGTACCTGAAGCCAGAGCACAACCGCGATCAGCACAGCCCATATCTGGGGTGCTTTGCTTTGCAACTGAGATATGAAACGGCGCATCACTCTCCTTCCGGTTCCGGTGAACTGTCAGGTTGTTACTGAGAGGAAGATAGTGCAAGCCTGTCAATCAGAAGCTTGTGAAGTTCGGCACTTCCCAGCGGCCCGTTGAGCCTCCCCTCTTCCGCAAGGTGCAGATCACCGCGCTCCTCTGAAACCACCAGAACCAGTGCATCACTCTCTTCGGTCAACCCCACAGCTGCCCTGTGCCGGGTACCAAAGCCCCCGGCCAGTGCGTTGGCCTGTGCAAGAGGAAGCAGCACCCTTGCTGCAACAATTCTCCCTCCTCTCTCGTCGGCTCTTACAATAACAGCACCATCATGCATCGGTGCATCCGGACAGAAGATCGCCTGCACGATATCCGGGCGCAGTGCCACATCCATCTCCACACCCGAGTCATACAGATGTTTCAGTCCTGTCTCCCGCTCAATAACAATCAGCCCCCCCCACTCACGGTGAAGAAGCGACAGCGATGACTCAACCAGCATGTCAATCAGTGCGTCTGTGGGTGTGGCACCTGATGCCAGAGGGTTAACCGCCACCCGCATCAGGCCTCGACGAATCTCGTGCTGAAACAGCACGACCATGATAACAATAAATACGGAGAAAAATTGAGAAAAGATCCATTCGATGGTGAGCAGATCAAACATCCGGGCAAGCTCATAAATAACCAGCACCACGGCCACACCGATCAGCATCTGCTCGGCTCGTGTTCCACGAATCAGGCGCAGCACATAGTAGATCACTACCGCCACCAGAGCGATATCTACCGCATCACGAATTTCAAACTGCCATTCACCCATTCTGCTTACGATAGTCCCAGATACGCATCGCGCAAGGCCGAAGCAACATCAACCGCTCTCCTCTGAGTGCCAACATCATGCACCCGAAGCAGATCGCTGCCGGCAAAAGCAGCAATGGAAACTGCTGCTGCAGTCTCCACTTCACGCGAATCAACATCCGATCCTGTAATCTCGCCGAGAAAGGATTTTCTTGAAATCCCCATCAACAGAGGCAGGCCAAAGCGTTGTTTCAACAGTTCAACATTTGCAATCAGTGCAAGATTGTCTTCAAGGCGTTTACCAAAGCCGATGCCTGGATCAATCAGCAGGGAAGCCTCGGATACTCCTGCCTTAAGACAGGCTTCGATCCGTGATTCAAAAAAAAGCGCAACCTCGTCCAGGACATTCCGGTAGACAGGGCTCTTCTGCATCGTTTCAGGCGTTCCCTGCATATGCATCAGGCAGACATCCACACCCGTTTCGGCCACCACCGACAGGCTTTCGGGGTCGCCTCTTAGTCCCGTCACATCATTAACCATGGATGCCCCGGCAGCAGTGGCCTGACGCATGACTTCTGCTTTTGTGGTATCAATAGAGATCGTCACTCCTCTGGCTGCCAAAGCCTGAATCACAGGAATAACCCGCTTTAACTCCTCCGCCAGAGCTACTGAGGCTGAGCCCGGTCGTGTCGATTCACCACCGACATCAATAATGGCAGCCCCCTGTTCATGCATGGCCAGGGCATGACGGACTGCAGCATCCACGTTAATGGTCTGACTGGTGGTTTGATCGGTGATTTGATCGGTGGTTTGATCAGCAGCCGGACCGACAGACCGTCCAGCAAATTTTCCCCCATCTGAAAATGAATCGGGGGTGCAATTCAGCACCCCCATAATCCAGGCCCGTTCCCCTTCGGGGCGCAACCATTTTGACGACATTAGCCAGCCTCAGCTCTTCTGTTCGCTTCCATCGCCATCAAGCTCATGATCCTTCGGGTCCGCCCCGGTATCAATAGCTTCCATGGAATCTTCCTCATCGGCCGCCGCAGCTTCTTTTTCGGGATCTTCACGAACCAGCTCTTCACCACGCAACAGGGCATCCACATCTTTGCCTGTGAGCGTCTCATACTCCAGCAGCGCCTCAGCAATACGATCCAGATCTTTACGGTAAGTCGTCAGAACTTTCCGCGCCTTTGATTCGCCGGCTTCAACCAGACTGCGAACTTCTTCATCAATCATTCGAGCCGTTTCATCGGACATATGCTGACTCTGCGTTACTGAACGCCCGAGAAAAATCTCTTCCTCATTCTCCGAGTAACGGAGAGGCCCGAGCTTTTTACTGAATCCGTACTCAGTCACCATGGCCCGCGCCATAGCGGTTGCCTGCTGAATATCCTGGCCTGCGCCGGTCGTAATATTCTCATCACCGAACACCAGTTCTTCGGCAACACGCCCGCCAAACAGTGATGCCAGACGTGATTCAAGCTCAATTTTGGACTGGCTCAGGCGATCACGTTCCGGAAGGTTCATGGTCACACCCAACGCACGACCACGTGGAATAATGGTCACTTTATGCAGGGGATCATGTTTGGGCATATGAATACCCACCAGTGCATGACCCGCCTCATGGTAAGCGGTCAGACGTTTTTCTTCTTCACTCATCACCATGGATTTCCGCTCTGCACCCATCATTACCTTATCTTTGGCATTCTCAAAATCATCATTGCCCACCTTATTGCGGTCATAACGGGCAGCATTGAGCGCTGCTTCGTTCACCAGATTGGCAAGATCAGCACCGGAAAACCCCGGTGTGCCACGAGCCAGCGCCTTCACATCCACATTGGAATGCAACGGTACCTTTTTCATGTGCACTTTCAGAATCTGCTGGCGACCCAGTAGATCCGGACGTGGAACCACCACCTGACGGTCAAAACGACCCGGACGCAGCAGTGCAGGGTCCAGCACGTCGGGACGGTTGGTGGCAGCCACCAGAATAACGCCCTCATTGGACTCAAAACCGTCCATTTCAACCAGGAGCTGGTTCAGCGTCTGTTCCCGCTCATCATTACCACCGCCGATACCGGCACCACGGTGGCGACCCATCGCATCGATTTCATCAATAAAGATGATGCACGGTGCATTCTTCTTACCCTGTTCAAACATATCACGCACACGTGATGCCCCGACGCCGACAAACATCTCAACAAAGTCGGAACCGGAGATGGAGAAAAAGGGAACATCAGCTTCACCGGCAATCGCCCGGGCAAGCAGGGTTTTACCTGTTCCCGGAGCCCCCACCAGCAGTACGCCTTTCGGAATCTTACCGCCGAGCCGGGTAAACTTGGACGGGTCACGGAGGAACTCGATAATCTCGACCACCTCCTGCTTGGCTTCATCACAACCGGCAACATCTTCAAAGGTGGCACGGGCGGTATTTTCGTTCAGCAGTTTGGCCTTGCTCTTGCCAAAAGACATGGCTCCACCTTTACCACCACCCTGCATCTGACGCATGAAGAAAATCCAGACAGCAATCAGCAGTAGCATAGGGAACCATGAGATCAGAATAGATATCAGGAAAGGCATCTCTTCACGAGCCTTCACATCGACTTCAATCTTGTTATCAAGCAGTCGCTTAACCAGATTCGGATCATCAGGAACCTGAACCACAAACGTGCTTATCATACCCTTCGCATCCCGATACTGGCCGGTCAGCTGTTTGTCCTGAATGGTCACCATCTCAATGGTGCCCTGATCCACCTTATCCATAAATGCAGAGTAGGACATGGTATGGCTGCCA
>WSZY01000055.1 GCA_013139875.1 Mariprofundaceae bacterium
GCATACCCCTATCCAAGGCAGGTGGGCTAGTGTTCCGTCCACAACACACCTCACGTTTCAGAGCTTCTCTCGTGATTCAAGGTAAGGCGTGGGCCGTAGGCAATGGCCTCCCCATTGCCAAGGGATACAACGCAGCTTTGGCTTACGAGAGAAGCTCCCTTCGGGCACAGTTGAACGGAGCTTCACCATCGTTGCACTCACTTGAATTGGCACAGCCAGTCCCGCGTTCGTGCGTCTTGTCGAAGACCCCGCACAGCCGTGCTGAAATGCAAGATATGTTGAGGATGGAGCACTAATGGCAAAGATTACATACCGTGAAGCACTGAACCAGGCGATGTGCAATGAGATGGAGCGCGATGATCGTGTATTCCTGATGGGTGAAGAGGTCGCTGAATACAATGGTGCGTACAAAGTATCACAAGGCATGCTGGATAAATTCGGCCCACGCCGTGTGATTGACACTCCGATTACCGAGCTCGGTTTTGCAGGTCTTGGTGTGGGTGCTTCAATGGCGGGCCTGCGTCCGATTATTGAGTTCATGACCTGGAACTTTGCAATACTTGCAATGGATCAGATCGTCAATGCTGCAGCGAAAATGAAATATATGACCGGTGGTCAATATAGCTGCCCGATGGTATTTCGCGGAGCTGGCGGTGCGGCTGCGCGTGTTAGTTCACAACACTCACAGGCACTGGAAAACTGGTATGCAAATATTCCGGGACTGAAGGTGGTGATGCCATCCAATCCTGCAGATGCCAAAGGTCTGTTGGCGGCTTCAATTCGTGATAATGATACCGTGATCTTCATTGAAAATGAGATGAATTATGGTGACGTAGGCGAAGTCCCCGAAGGTGAATATATTATTCCTCTGGGCAAGGCGGATGTGAAACGTGCAGGGAAAGATGTGACACTGATAGCACATTCACGCATGACAGGTTATGCGCTGGCTGCGGCTGAAGAGCTGGCGAAACAGGGTATTGATGCCGAGGTGATTGATCCACGTACCATTCGGCCACTGGATGAAGCTACGATTCTGGCATCGGTGGCGAAAACCAATTGCGCTGTTGTGATTGAAGAGGGCTGGCGTTTTGCCGGTATCGGCGCAGAGATTTCTGCGCGTATCATGGAGAAAGGCTTTGACGATCTGGATGCACCGGTACTGCGTGTAACAGGTAAAGATGTGCCAATGCCGTATGCAGCGAACCTGGAACAACTGGCTCTACCGAGTGTGGCAGAGATTGTTGAAGCAGCTCGCGTAGTTTGTAACAGGAATTAGTGGGGTTTATGTAATGCCGATAGATCTGTTGATGACTCAGCTCTCGCCAACCATGACTGAAGGCAGGGTTGCCCGCTGGTTAAAAAAAGAGGGCGACGAACTTGTTTCCGGTGAAGTGATGGCGGAAATTGAAACTGATAAAGCGACCATGGAGATGGAAGTGGTCGATGAGGGTGTGCTGCACAGGATTATTGCGGCCGAAGGCGCAACTGTTGCCGTTGGAGCGCCCATTGCTGTGATTGCCGAAGATGGTGAAGAGGTTCCTGCTGATTATCAGCCGGTTGGCGAGGCGACTCCGGCTGCAGAAGCAGCAGTTGTTGAAACAGCTGTGGAGGCTTCTGCACCAGTGGTGGCACCCACTGCACCTGTCCCGGTGGTTGAACCGGTCGCAGGTTCAACTGTAGACCCTAAGAGGATCAAGGCCAGCCCGTTGGCACGCCGGCTGGCCAGACAGAAGGGCATTAATCTGGCAGCCATTACAGGTACGGGTCCGAAAGGGCGCATTACCAGAGGTGATGTTGAGAAAGTTGCCAAGCGCGGTATCAGCCTTGGTGCCGGTACGGCAGCAGTAGTCACACCTGCCCCTCGCCCAATGCCAACTGGCCCGCTGCCATATCATGAAGATGAGTTTGAACGCGTTGAGAACTCCATGATGCGCAAGGCTATTGCCCGCCGTTTGACCGAGTCCAAACAGCAGGTGCCCCACTTCTATCTGAACGTGGATGTGGAGATGGATCGTTTGATGGATCTGCGTGCCCAGTTGAATGAAGTCGCCGATGGTGCATTCAAGCTCTCAGTGAATGATTTCGTCATCAAGGCTGTGGCCAAGGCGTTGGTGGATGTGCCTGCTGCCAATGCGAGCTGGACGGATGCATCGACCCTGATGCACAAACATGCTCATATCTCCGTTGCGGTTGCGATTGAGGGCGGGTTGATTACACCGGTAATCCGTTTTGCCGAACAGAAGGGTATTGTCGATATCTCCAATGAAGTGAAAGAGCTGGCTGGCCGTGCGCGGGCTGGTGAGTTGAAGCCGGAAGAGTACTCCGGCGGTACATTCTCAATTTCCAACCTTGGTATGTATGGTGTTAAACAGTTCTCCGCTATTGTGAATCCGCCTGAGGGAGCGATCCTTGCAGTGGGCGGCACCGAAGAGCGGCCTGTGGTGAAAAACGGTGAGTTGACTATTGCCAGGATGATGACGCTGACACTATCCTGTGATCATCGGGTGGTGGATGGCGCTGTGGGTGCTGAGTATCTGGCCGCATTGAAGAAGCACATCGAGACACCTGCTTCTGTACTAATATAAGAATGAACCACAAAGTCACCAAGACACAAAGAGAAGCATTCATTCTTCCTTGTGCCTCTGTGTCTCTGTGGTTAGTTCTTCGTAAGGATTTAAATTATGCCGATTGATCTGTTTATGACCCAGCTATCCCCGACCATGACCGAAGGTAAAATTACCCGATGGTTGAAAAAAGAGGGCGACGAGCTTGTTTCCGGCGAAGTGATGGCGGAAATTGAAACCGATAAGGCAACCATGGAGATGGAAGTCATTGATGAGGGCATACTGCATAAGATCCTCTCCCCGGAAGGTTCGATTGTACCGGTCGGCACCCCGATTGCCGTGATTGCCGAAGAGGATGAAGAGGTGTCCGCCGATTATGAACCGGAGGGTATGGTCGTTGCTGTTACAGGGGCGGCTCCTGTTGAAGAGGTAGCTGCGGCAGCAGTGGCATCAGGCCAGCCTGCTCCGGTTGTAGCACATGCCCATGATGAACAGGGTGATGAGCATGAACTGAGTCTTAAACCTGCCGGAATTTTTAATGAAGATGGCGAATATGATGTGGTGGTAATCGGTGCCGGCCCCGGTGGTTACGTGGCGGCTATTCGTGCCGCACAGCTGGGCTTCAAAGTTGCCTGTATCGAGTCCACCCATCTGGGTGGTATCTGCCTGAACTGGGGCTGTATCCCGACCAAGGCTCTCTTGAGAACCGCAGAGGTGGTTAACATCATCAAACATCATGGCAAGGAGCTTGGGCTGGGCGTTACAGAGGCCAATCCTGAACTTGATCAGGCGGTTGCGCGCTCCCGTGGAATCTCTGAGAAACTGAACAAAGGCATTGGCTTCCTGTTCAAGAAAAACAAGATTGAACACATCGAGGGCTACGCAAAGTTCGAGGCCGGTAACAAGCTGATCGTTGAAGGCAAAGATGGATCGCGTGAAGTCACTGCCAAGCATGTAATCGTGGCCACCGGTGCCAGGGCACGTGCCTTCCCGGGTATGGATGTCGATGATGAGGTGATCATCACTTACAAGCAGGCACTGGTTCCGGGCAAACTACCCGAAAACCTGGTGGTGATCGGTTCAGGTGCGATCGGTATGGAGTTTGCCTACTTTTACAATGCGATGGGGTCTAAAGTCACAGTGATCGAAGCGGCTGATCAGATTCTACCACTGGAGGATCATGAGATCGCCAAAGTGGTGGAGCGCTCATTCAAGAAGCAGGGAATCAAGGTGATAAAAGGTGCCATGGTCTCCTCCGCTAAAAATGTGAAGGGCAAGGCTGTGATCAAATATGAGGCCAGGGGCAAGGCTCAGACGGTTGAGGGTGATATCTGCCTTGTGGCTGTCGGCGTGCTTGGTAATACCGAAAACATTGGTGCGGAGGCCACCTCAATGAAGGTGGAGCGCAACCAGATTGAAGTGGATGAGTATTACAGAACTGATCATGCGGGCGTTTATGCAATCGGTGATGTGGTGGGAGCCCCTGCTCTGGCGCATGTGGCAAGCCATGAGGGTATCGTCTGTGTCGAGGCGATTGCCGGTAAGGATCCGCATCCGGTGGACTATGGAAACGTACCGGGCTGCACCTACTGTCAGCCCCAG
>WSZY01000087.1 GCA_013139875.1 Mariprofundaceae bacterium
AGTCAACTTGACCCAACGCTTCTGGATGAGGAGGAGTTCCTGTCCGACCTTGGCCGGCTGACAGATCAGGCCCGACTCACATGTGCTGTCGAAATTGCATCAGATGATGATGCCGATCCTATGCTGATCGGCAGTTGGCTGTCGGAGAGTGCCGATGAAGCTACTAAAGCCGCACTGAAACTGGCACTGCACCAGTTTGAACTTCCCGATGATTTCCCGATTATTTCCATAGCCATGGGGAAACATGGCAGCCGCACTATGGGGTTGGTATCAGATCTCGATATGGTCTTTCTCTTTATCTGTGATGACCCTTCCGCTGTGGGCCCGAAAGGGCGCAGCATGCGCGACTGGGCACAGCGTATCGGACGCCGCATGATCCAGCATCTGACACTTCAGCCGCCATTCGGGGCAGGGTTTGAGTTTGATTCACGCCTTAGACCATCGGGCTCCAAGGGTGCGCTGGTCACTACACTGCACAACTTTGAGGAGTATCAGCTCAATGAAGCTCAGGCCTGGGAGCATCAGGCACTGACCCGGGCGAGGGCCGTGGCCGGCCTGGAGGAGAACCGGAATCGTGCCACTGTCGTGATCAAATCTATTCTGAACCGGAAGCGGGACAGAAAAGAGCTGGCAGCTGAGGTGATCTCTATGCGGGAGAAGATGGTTGAACACCTTTCCAGCAAAGAATTGGACCGGATTAACATGAAACAGGATCCCGGCGGCCTTGTCGATATCGAATTCCTTGCGCAGTATGCACGTCTTGCATTCGGTGGTGACGAAAAAGGAACTGCCGGCATATTCAGGCAACTTCCCGACACGGCACCTGCTGTCTGGAGGGATGTGGCTGAAATGCTGGTTAAAACATTTATCGATTACCGACAGATGGAGAATGTACTTCGCGTTCATCTCTGGGCATCGGTTGGCCGGCTTCCCGCAGATGATTCTGCATCAGAGTGGGAGACCCTGAGACGACATGCACCAATCAAACGTGTCGCCGAACTGAAGCAGCGTATGGTAGAGATTCGGAAGATTTTTATTAAACTTCTGAATCATGTTGAAGCATAAATGTACGGTTAAATGAAAAGAAACGGAGCGAGATATGAATTTTGCTGATCGTGATGGTCTGATCTGGTTTGATGGAGAGATGGTGGATTGGCGTGAGGCCAAGGTCCATGTCCTGACCCATACCCTGCATTATGGTATGGGCGTGTTTGAAGGCGTTCGCGCCTACCATGCCGACCAGGGTACAGCCATTTTCCGCTTGCAGGAGCACACGGATCGTCTGTTCCGTTCGGCTCACATCATGAATATGGAGATGCCATTCTCTAAAGATGAGATCAATGCTGCCCAGTTGGCAGCGGTTAAAGAGAACAATCTGGACTCGGCCTATCTGCGTCCGATGGCATTTTATGGCTCCGAAGGTATGGGGCTGCGTGCAGACAACCTGAAAACGCATGTCATTGTTGCTGCGTGGGAGTGGGGTGCATATCTGGGACAGGAGGCGCTTGAAAAAGGCATCCGTATCCGCACCTCCTCCTTTACCCGTCATCACGTCAATGTCACAATGTGTAAGGCCAAGGCGAATGGTAACTATATCAACTCGATGCTGGCGCTCTCCGATGCACTGCGCGACGGCTATGATGAAGCGCTGTTGCTGGATGTGGACGGCTTTGTTGCCGAGGGCAGCGGTGAGAACTTCTTCATGGTCTACAACGGCGTAATCTACACGCCGGAATTGACCAGCGCTCTGGACGGCATTACCCGTGCCACCGTCATCCAGCTGGCAGAGGAAGAGGGTTATGAAGTTCGTGAGAAGCGCATCACCCGTGATGAGGTCTATGTTGCCGATGAAGCCTTCTTCACCGGTACAGCCGCTGAAGTAACTCCGATCCGCGAGCTGGATGGGCGCACCATCGGCTGCGGTTCACGAGGACCGGTCACCGAGAAACTGCAGAAGAAGTATTTCGACGTGGTTCACGGTAGAAGCGCCGCGCACAGCAATTGGCTCGCAGTCGTCTAACTGCTTCGTTCTGCACCGTAAAAGCACCCGGGCCCGTTACGATTCGTAACGGGCCCGGTTTTCAAACATCCTGAGCTGCCTCACATAATCAACTTGTTATTCGGGGCCGCAGAAACAGTGTCTGACATTAATTGCCCTGAGCCCTTTCACGCCCTCCCTGGGGGTCCAGAAACGAACCGCCAGCTTAGCATTGCAATCTACAGTTGTGCCGGGATGAAACACTCCCGTCCAACGTGCTGTCGATGGATCAAATAGCTTCCGTCTCTTCGACGCTTTTGATTCAGACAAAACCGCGCCGAGTGCTCCAATGCCACCAGCAGCAGCGCCAACGGCTCCAACTGCAGGATCCGCCCATGTTGATGATTTATGTGCTGCTACAGCGCCTTCGCTCGTCTCTGATGGAAGAATCTTTCTATTTCCCATTTCCAGCCAGGTGTCTATCACACCGACAGGCCATGGCGTCTCTGACATATCCACACTTACATCCAAAGCACCTTTTTCACCTTGGCTCAACCTGGCACTGAATTGGTAATCACCCCACTGGCGTGTAGCCACACATGTTCCATTAAGGTTAAGCTGACCTGTCGCAACATTTGACAGTTCGATTGCGGTATCTTTTTTACCGGCTGCACAGGCAGAAAGTGAAACGGCCACAAGCATTAAAAGGATGAAAGCCTTTTTTGAATTACCCATCATTTTCTTCACCTCGATATTGCAGTGCCTCAGCAATATGTTTGCCGGAGACACTAACTTCACTCTCAATATCCGCAATAGTGCGAGCTACCTTCAATATCCGGTGATAACTGCGTGCAGAGAGGCTGAACCGGGACATTGCTGCATCCAGCAGTTTTGTACCCTCACCGTCCGGCATGGCGAACGTCTCAAGCTGCGAAGGGGTAAGCCGTGCATTGGCCACACCATCTCCCTGCCGGGCATACTGGCGCTGCCGTGCAGCATTCACCCGCATGGCAACTGCGGCGGATGACTCACCTGCTGCCATGCCCATGAGCTCATCTTTTTCGACAGGCGGCACATGCACACGAAGGTCAAAACGATCCAACAGCGGGCCGGAGATTCGGGTTCTGTAACGTCGAACCTGCAGACCACTGCACTGGCAACTACGGGTCGGATGCCCCAGATAACCGCACGGGCATGGGTTCATTGCCGCAATCAATTGAAACTGAGCCGGGAACTCAAGCGTATCAGCTGCCCTGGCAATACAGACATGTCCGTTCTCCAGCGGCTGCCGAAGCACCTCCAGCACCTGCCGCTTGTACTCCGGCAGTTCATCAAGAAATAGTGTGCCGTGGTGTGCCTTACTCACCTCACCCGGCCTGGGCACGCTGCCTCCACCAATAATCGCCACATCCGAAGCGCTGTGGTGTGGCGCACGATAGGGTGGTATTGCCGAAAGTGGTGCGCGGCCCCGTTCACCTGAAATACTGTAGATACGGGCCACCTCAAGCTTTTGCCGGGTTGTAAGTGGCGGAAGAATGCCGGGAAGCCTCTGGGCCAGCATGCTTTTGCCAACACCGGGAGGCCCGGAAAGAAGCAGGTGATGTGAACCCGCTGCGGCAATCTCCAAAGCACGGCGCGCCTGCTGCTGCCCACGTATATCAGCCATGTCAGGCACATTTTGTGAATCGCCACTCTCAACCTGTTCCACCTCGTAGCGGGCCAACAGTTCACGTCCGGCAAGGTGGCGCGCAACTGCCAACAGGTTTTTCGCTGGCAGCACATCAATACCATCTACCACAGCTGCTTCATCAGCATTGCCTTCAGGTAGAATAATAGATCTGAAACCCTGAGCACGTGCAAACAGAGTCAAAGGAAGTACGCCGGAGGTCGCATTAAGCCTGCCATCCAGAGCCAGTTCACCGATCATGAAAGGGAGCACTTCATTCGTCTGCACCTGTCCGGATGCAAGCAGCAACCCGACAGCAACGGGAAGATCAAAATAGGAGCCATCCTTACGCTTATCGGCTGGAGCGAGATTGACAGTAATATGACGGAGTGGAAATTCGAAGTTGGAGTTCAGGAGGGCGGCCCGGACTCGATCACGGGATTCACGTACCGCAGCCTCGGCAAGACCCACCATAGACCACGAGGGCAGGCCTCTTGAGAGGTCTACCTCAACATCTACAGGCTCAGCATCAAGCCCGCGCAATGCGGCTGAAGCCAAACGAGCTAACAAAACTGAAACTGCTTATTTATGCTCTTTCAGTTTTTCTTCCAGCTCTTTGACACGTGCGTCCAGTGCAGCAAGCTCTTTGCGTGCTTTAGTCAGCATCGCTTCCTGAACCTGCATACGCTCATGGGTGACAACATCAAAGTGCTCCAGCGCCCCTTCAACAATGCTGCGCACCTGAGTTTCTGCTTCCTCTTTTACACCGCCAAGCATACGCAGACTACCTGCGATCTTCTCAGCGATATCATCCAATACTTCATTATTTACGGCCATCTTCCACCTCCGTTACAGCCTGAGTATCTCATTTGCGCGTGAATGCAGCAATACTCCCTTTGAGGTAGGCCATTTTGCCCGATGGCATTTTAATACGTAGCCACTTGGAATCTTTCAGGGAGTGCACGTCAAGGAATGTGCCCGGCAGATACCAGCCAACTTTTTTAGCCGAAATCTTCGGCATCTCCCTTATGTTTCTGTAGCGCCCGAAATCAAAGCGCTCAAAACGATTAACCGTCTCACTCTTTTTGCGGATGGCATCCACCAGTGCCTGCTCAACCGAGTCTTCCCGGATACCTCCACTTGATACTTTGACGGAAACAGTGACCAGGCTTTTTGTCTGTTTCTTAAGAGAGACCTTTCCATCAAGGTTCTCGTTGCCAAAAGTAATCAGATAGCCGTTCTCTACCGGTTCAAGCACGCTCACAGCCAGATCGGCCTTTTTCAGCCCCTTCTGTACCGCCACAAGTGTGGTCCGCATGGAGATCGAAAAGCTCTCTTCCGCTCCACCCAGGAGATAGGCCAACCCCTCAACAGCCGTGCCGCCAACAGCAGCCACCACAGCACAGCCTGACATCGTAAGTGAAACAACTGCCGCAACAATCAGTCGCCCCATCGTTTAACCTCACCATCATCAATATTCAGATGATCCATAACACGATCGACCACAAAGTTGATCAGTTCATCCACAGATTCGGGTCGGTGATAAAAACCCGGCATGGCAGGAATCATATCCACACCCATACGTGACAGCTTGAGCATATGCTCCAGATGAATACTGGAGAGCGGTGTTTCACGAGGCAGAAGAATCAGTTGGCCCCGCTCCTTGAGCATCACATCAGCAGCCCGCTCCAGCAGATTGTCTGAAACCCCGCCTGCGATACGGGCGAGTGAACCCATAGAGCATGGGATCACCACCATGTGACGAATGCCGGCTGAACCCGATGCCGCCGGTGAAAACCAGTCTGTCT
>WSZY01000228.1 GCA_013139875.1 Mariprofundaceae bacterium
GCCACCATAGGTATCAACAATAATTTTACGCCCGGTCACGCCGCAATCACCCACAGGGCCACCAATCACAAAACGACCGGTTGGGTTAATATGATATGCAGTGTCAGCATGTAGCAGTCCTGTATCACCAAGAATCGGATTAATCACTTCATCCATGATCCCTTCACAAAGATCCTCGTGACTAACGTCAGGGTTATGCTGAGTGGAGAGCACTACCGCATCAATAGCAACCGGCTTGAAGTTTTCATAACGGACGGTTACCTGTGATTTTGCATCCGGGCGCAGAAAGTCCAGCTTGCCTGCCTTACGCACCTCGGCCTGTTTGGCTACCAGCAGGTGAGAGAGGTGGATGGGCGTAGGCATCAGCACATCAGTATCATTGCAGGCGTAACCGAACATCAGCCCCTGATCTCCGGCACCCTGATCAAGATCGATGCCTTCACCCACGTTTACGCCGGCTGCAATATCTACGGACTGCTTGTCCAGGCTTACCAGCACGGAACACGACTCCCAGTCAAAGCCCATGGCCGAACTGTTATAGCCGATATCCCTGATTGCACCACGCACAACGTCCTGATAATCAATAACTGCAGAGGTGGTAATCTCACCGGCAATAAGAGCCAGACCTGTAGTCACCATGGTTTCACATGCTACGCGTGCGTATTTGTCCTGCTCAAGAATCGCATCCAGCACGCTATCGGAGATGCGATCAGCCACCTTATCCGGGTGCCCCTCTGATACAGATTCACTGGTAAAAACAAAGTCACGGTTCATACAAACCCCTCATACAATATTATATATAGATGGATAAACAGCGGCGCAGCCTAATCTCTGAAACAGTTAAATCAAATCCAAATCTTAATAGGGGGCAGACAGAAGAAAAACAGGGGGAAAGAGAAGATCAGCGGCGTGTCAGCAGCAGTGCACCGATAACAATGGCCGAGATAGAGCCTGCCCACTGCAGATTCAGTGCCGGCTCACTCCAGCCAAGCCCTGCCAGCAGGCCACCTGCAGCCAGTAGTGCCGCACCGGCCAGCAACTGCCATGCAGAGACCGGTTGCAACTGCTGCTTCACCTTGTCGTCCTGGTCGGCCAACATCTTTCTGATTTCACCCGGAAGATGCATCCACTCCTCAAGCCCCATTTTCAGATCATGGGCCGCCTGCTCAATCTTGGCCTTGGGCCCCAGATTCTCCGCCACCCATTTGGCAACCAGCGGTTTGGCCAGCGCCCAGACATTGACCTCCGGCTCCAGTTCACGAGCCACCCCTTCAATCACCACCATGGTCTTCTGCAGCAGCAGCAGTTCCGGCTGGGTCTCCATCTTGAACCGTTCAGTAACGGCAAACAGATAGAAGAGCAGTTCGGCCAGCGAGATGTCTTTCAGCGGCCGGTTGAAGATCGGTTCGGCAACCTCGCGCAGTGCATCCTCAAAGGCTGAAACATTGGTGTCAGCAGGCACGTAGCCTGCCTCCAGATGCACCTCAGCAGCACGGCGATAGTTCCCCTGCAGAAAGGCGAGAAGCATCTCGGAGATATAGCGGCGACTCTGTATATCGAGCCTGCCGACAATACCGAAATCGACCAGCTTGATATCACCCTTTTCAGTGACAAAGATGTTGCCCGGATGCAGGTCTGCATGGAAATAGCCATCCACGAACACCATATGGAAAAAAAGTGTCGCAGTCCGTTCACACAGGTGCAGCAGGTCATGCCCCGCTGCAGCCAGGTGGTCGCGCTCGTCAATTGGCACGCCACTGATCCGTTCGGTCACCAGCACCTCGGTGGTGGTACAGTCCCATACCACCTTGGGTACACCCACGCCCTCCAGTTCAGCCAGATTGTCGGCAAAGCGGCTGGCATGAGCAGCTTCGGAACGGAGGTTGAGCTCGCCCATAATGGTCGTGGCAAACTCCTCCACCACACGTGGTGCTTTCAGACGCTCATATTCGGGAAAGTACCGGTCAAACAGCTCTGCCAGCAGACGCAGAATGGAGAGATCCGCCTCAATGGTTTTCCGGATATGCGGCCGGCGAACTTTAACCGCCACCTGACTGCCATCATGCAGCCTTGCAAAATGAACCTGTGCAATTGATGCCGCGGCTACCGGCTCCCGATCAAACTCGGCAAACTGGCCATCTTCACCCGTCAGCGGCTTTTTATAGGCATGCTTCAGCACCGCCTCAATCGCTTCGATTTTCTCCGGTGGCACATCATCCTGAAGCCTCTTAAGCTCCAGCGCCACATCCATCGGTAGCAGGTCGACACGCGTGGAGAGCATCTGCCCGAACTTGATAAAGGTGGGGCCGAGCCGCTCCAGTACCTGCCGGATCTGCACACCGATATCCTTCGGCAGTTCATCACCGGTAAAGAGCCGGATCATCCAGGCATAGGGTCTGAAAAGCCTCAACCTTACCGCCATGGCTGCCATGCCGTGAGTGGCCAGAATATGGCCTATGACCAGAAGCCTTATGTTTCGATTAAGCCGGGAGGGAAATCTCATGACGTGTTCCGATCCCCGGTGCGATGCTCCGTCTTGGTAACCCGTCCCTTCAAACGGCTGATCTTGCGATGCAGATCCTCGACACCGGCCTGCCATGCCTGCGTGCGTTCAGCATCCGGTATCTCCATACTCTTAAGCTGCTCTTCCAGCAATTTCTGTGCGCCCGCAGCCACCTTCTTTTCAGCCGCTACCAGTGTGTTTGCCGCAGTTGCCACCCGCTGACCGAAGAAGTCCCCAAAGGCACTGCGAAGCTCTCGCTCCCAGTCGAGGTCGGCTGCCGCCAGCAGCTTCTTGAAACGCAGCATCGCCTCGGAGTCCCCGGAGAGTTTCAGCACCTGCTCGAACACCAGTTCATCAGGATCCTCATGGGCAAAGCAGAGACGGGCAAAAGCGGCAGTAGTGGCATCCAGCTTCACATCCACTTCACCTTGATGATTGGGATGCACCCAGGGCCTGGCCTGTTTGAAGCCAAGGAAAATCACTGCGTTGGTATCACGCACATGAATACGGAATACCTTACCATTCAGTGCCTCCAGCAGTGGGATAAGCAACTTGTCGCGAGAGAAGAAAAGCTCCAGTACGGTGGAGAGCACCACACATTGAACGGGTACCGGAATCAGCCGCAGTGGCAAAAACATTACACTCATGAATCCATCTCACTATTTATATATATAGATGCCCCAGAACCAGAGCTCCCCTCCCGCACAGGGATGTGCGGCTTTAGTGAGCAAGATAAAACCACGTTTTTATCTTGCGTCAAAGCCTGAAGGCATGGATGCCTGAAGGTGTATCTCATAATTTATAACCTCTGTGGAGGGCCACGACGCCACCCATCAGATTCTCATGCTTTACCAGATCGAACCCGGCCCAGTCAATCAGCCTGGAGAAGCGCTCCTGGTCGGGGAACCGACGGATCGATTCAACCAGATACTGGTAGGAGTCGCGGTCGCCGGTGATCCACTCACCCATCGCAGGGATCATGTTAAAGGAGTAGGCGTCATAAACAACATTGAGCAGCGGCAGCACCGGTCGGGAGAATTCAAGGCAGACAAATTGTCCACCCGGCTTTAGCACCCGATAGAACTCGGCCAGACCCGCCTCGATATCAACAAAGTTTCGGATACCGAATGCAATCGAAACCACATCGAATGAGTTATCGGCAAAAGCAAGTCGTGTACCATCAGACTGAACAGAGTCGGCACTGCCTGCG
>WSZY01000095.1 GCA_013139875.1 Mariprofundaceae bacterium
CCCCGTTTCAGGGATCTTGGCATCCAGCGTAACCCCTCCTGTCTGGAATACAGCGTGGCACCAAACCGTTCGCGACACTGTTTCAGGTATCTATCCAGCCCGGGTTGTTTAATGGGCCGGTACATCATGCTTGATGCGTACCCAAGTAGTGAGAAAGCAAGTGCTCCCAGTTCCCAGTTGCTGTGATGGCAGGCTGTAAGAAAGGCACCATTGCCCTGCTGCATGGCAACCCTGAATTCGTCCGAGATACAGGGTTCAATCCTTGAGAGAAGAAAAGCTTCGGACCTGAGGTAGACATGTGGCAGCTCAAATATGGTGCGGCCAAGCTCGGCAAATGATTCTCTGGCAGTTTTAATGTGCCATGAGTGTTCTCTGTCCGGGTAGATACGGTTAAGGTTTTTTACTGTATTGTTTCTGTGCCGGGAGAGAATTAAAAAGCCGGTTCTGCCTGCCCCTGCCCCGATGGCTCCGGCCAGCCGGACAGGAAGAATCCGGATGCACCAGAAGAGCAAACGAATACTGAATTCCAGAATTTTATCCATGAAGTAGTGTGGTTCAGTCAGCTAAAGATTTAGCCTCATCCACCAGCATGACAGGAATATCATCACGGATCGGATATTCAAGCTGGCATGCATCGCAGACCAGACCGTTTTTACTGTCATTATAATGAATATCACCCTTACATTTCGGACATGCGAGAATCTCCAGGAGTGCCTGATCAATCATGTGTGAACCTCATGTTAGTAAATCTTAGGCAAGACTAGCCCGAAAGGTTGACGAGATCACGAAATTTGATGACAGAATGAGTTTATATATGACCCATACTGTGAGCCAGCTAGCGAATAAAGTTTTTAATGGCTTCAAATAGTCCGGATTCTGCCATTGGCTTTTGTGTCAGAACCCAGAGTGGCCTCTCAGCGGGCCAGATATTCCGGAGTTTTACAGCATCCTTTGAAGTGACGATAACAGCTTCATTATGCCGGACTGCCTGCTGAATTTCATCTGTTGAAAACCAGTGGTGGTCGGGAAAGGTGTAACTTTCGATGATATCAATGCCTGATTTTTCAAGGCTTTGGAGAAATCGTCCGGGCCGTGCAATGGCTGTGAGTGCAACAGCCTTTTCGGGTGTCTCATGATGGGGGCCGGCGATCTGTTCCAGTTGGCTCTCATTGCACCACCAGCGCCACTCTTTGCCGCTGCCAAGTGGTTTGATCTCATCGGCTTGTCCTGTTCGCACAATCAGATTGGCACGTGTAAGGGATTCGATAGGCTCTCTTAAGGGGCCTGCCGGAATAAGGTGGCCATTACCCAAACCTTCAGCAGGAATGAGAACAATGTCGCATACCCTTTGCAGCTGCAGGTATTGAAAACCATCATCAAGAATAATGATATCCCCGCACTCCCGTGCCATTTGTGCTGCATGGACCCGATCCTGTCCAGAGATAACCGGACAGCCGCTTTTCTGATGCAGCAGCAGTGCTTCATCACCAACTTTCTGCGGGGCGCTGCTGTCAGTGAGAAGTTCCGGCTTACCCCCATCGCCCCCATCGCCACGACACAGGATCACAGGCTGAAACCCTCCGTTTTTCAACAGTGTCGCAAGCCAGATCACAAAAGGAGTTTTACCACTCCCGCCGGCTGTAATATTGCCGATGGATATCATGGGAAGGGAAGGGGATATCGATTTTTTTTTGCGCCTGTTCAGGTTCTGCCGGTTGATGACTTTATAAAAATGACTTGCAGCCCTGAGGAGTATCGAAGGCTGATCACCCGACCACCACATCTGTTCAATTTTCTGATGCAGCCGGCACACCTATCTGCCCTCCATCTGCTTCTCTTTCAGTGGAGCCAGCCATGGCTGGATTGCATGAAGCACCCTGTCCAGGACACCGCTTTTTTCATTCATGTAGATCGTGGCTTTGGCATGGAGCTGTTGCAACTCATCCGGATGGTGAAGGAGGCGAAGTACTGCGTGTTCCACTTCTAAAGCATCTCTGCAGACAATAGCGGCGTGGGCTGCCTGCATTTCGTTCATAATCTCACGGAAGTTTTGTACATGCGGGCCTGTCACCACACCGCGCCCGCAGATGGCAGCCTCAAGTGGATTGTGCCCACCGGTCGGAACCAGAGAGCCACCAATGAAAGCTATGTCAGCAATGGTGAACAGCTTCTGCAACAGGCCCATGGTATCAACCAGGATAATACTCTCCGGATGCTGTTCCGATCTGCTGCTCATCTCGCTCCAGCGGCCAAAGCTTGCACCTGTTGCCTCAATCTGTTCGGCAACTGAATCAAACCGTTCAGGATGGCGGGGAACCAGAATCAACATCAGGTTCGGTACAACATCTTTCCACAATGGCCACATGGAGAGAATCTGCTTCTCTTCATCACGGTGCGTGCTGGCAGCAAGCAGGATAGGGCGCTCTCCGGATGGGTCGATCATCTCACGAATCCGGCCAGCATCCACTTCAGGTGGAGTGATGGCATATTTCAGGTTACCTACGGGCTCAATGCGTTCATCATCAATGCCCAGTTCAGAGAGACGGGCTGCATCCACGCTACTCTGGGCGAGAAACAGCTGGACGGGCTGCAGCCAGCGTTTCCATAACCATTTTGTAGCCCTGTACCGGGGAAAGGAGCGATCGGATATGCGGGTGTTAATACCAATCACCGGAATTTCCCGTTTTTTGCATGCATTCAGCATGCCCGGCCAGAACTCTGTTTCCGTCAGCAGGAAAAGCTTCGGCTTGATATGGTCGATGAGTCTGGCAATTCTACCGGGAAGATCCCATGGCAGGTAGGAGATATGGATAGTCTCTCCAAACAGTCTGCTCGCATGCTGCATGCCGGTTTTGGTGACCACAGTCAGATGGATGGGGTGGTGATACTCCAGAAGGCGGGTAACCAGTGGTGCAACGGAGGCAACTTCACCCACCGAACAGGCGTGTATCCAGATGCAGCCGGCAATGTGGGCTGGCGGCAGTGCAAGTGCCATGTGTTGCTTCCACTTAACGGGCACTGCTTTACGGTTTGCTTCTGATTCGATCACATGCGTATTGCAACAGGATTGGTTGCTGTCTTCCAGACAAATGTGGCATCTGTGCCGGGTTTCCAAACAGGGTCTATATTTTCATTCCCTTGTATCAGTGATGGATATATGGTTGCCTTTATTACATAAAAACAGGAACTCTCTCCAGGGAGGATAGATGGATATTGATGTTAAATGGCTTGAAGAACACGTGTTGCTTTGCAAACTGAGCGGTGAAGACAGGGTGCTTGTGGCCGGCCTGTTCGAGGTGGCCAGTTATTCCAAGGATGATGTGATTGTTGCTCAAGGCACACCGGGTGGTGAGCTGTACCTGCTGCGCTCCGGCCGTGCTGATATTACCTGCCTGTCAGGAGGGCAGAACATCCGGGTTGCTGTTGTTCGTGAGGCATCACTGTTTGGCGAGATGTCATTTCTAACCGGTGATGTCGCCAGTGCGACGGTTACTGCAAAAGAGGATAGTGTTATTTACAAACTCTCCCGTGGTGCGTATTCGGAGCTGATGATTAAAAACCAGGACCTGGTTTATGCACTGTTTGCACATATGCTGGTGCATGCAGGCTCTATTATCCGTCATATGAATGAAGAGCAGATTGCTCTGCAGAACTATATTACAGGTAGGCGTACCTGACAGGGGCTCATAGGGAGGTTTTTTTTTAAGTTCGTGAGTGTCTGATGGAAAGCGTCATAAGTCTGGTTGTAGCTCTGGTTATTGTGTTTCTTGCAGCAGAGGTGTTTACCAATGCGCTGGAACATCTGGGTGAACGGATGGGGGTATCTGAAGGGGTAACCGGCTCCATCTTTGCAGCTGTAGGCACAGCAATGCCTGAAACAATCATTCCGCTTGTAGCCATTGTTGCCGGTGGTGCCTCCGAGGCGATTAACCATGAGGTTGGCCTGGGAGCCATCCTGGGGGCACCGTTTATGCTGGCGACACTCAGTATCGGACTCATGGGCTGGTTTGCCGGAAAAAAGCGGGGCTGGAACACCTTGCTGACACCGGAGCGATCCGGAATGAAACGGGATCTCTCTGTTTTTCTTGTCGGTTATCTGCTGGTGGTTACTGCAGCACTGCTTCCACAGGGTTGGGAGCAGGCCAAGGTTGTCTTCGCATTTTCTCTTTTCCTGCTCTATTTTCTCTATCTCCTTAATACCATCAAAGCGAGCCGCAGGCTGGTTGATGAAGGCCATGCAACCGAGGCGGGCGGAACACTTCATGTTGCGCATTTTTTTGGTGATTCAACGACCATGACAGTGATTCAGCTGCTGATTGGTTTGGTACTGCTGGTGGTGGGTGCAAAGATGTTTGTTCATGGTGTTGAGTTGGCCAGCACTGCAATCGGAGTCTCTGCCCTGGTGGTATCCCTGTTGATTATCCCCATTGCCACGGAGTTGCCCGAGAAGGTTAATTCAATTCTGTGGATCAGGAAGGGCAGGGATACGCTGGCATTCGGAAACATTACCGGAGCGATGGTATTTCAGGGGACCGTGATTCCTGCAACTGCAATGTTGCTGATGCCGTGGAATCTTCAGGCCGGACCTGCAATGGCAGCCATACTGCTGGCACTTCTTGGCAATGGCTGGCTCTGGTATCTGAGCGGGTCGGGACGTTTGAGCGGGCGCTATCTATCGATGAGTATGCTGCTTTATGGTCTCTTTATCGTATATATCCTGCTGACACTGTAGGAGTGTTAACGGTTCAACAGTTGCCTGAGCAGCTCTGCAGGCAGCTTTTTATAGTAGGGCATATTTTTTGAAGAGGGAGTTTTCATATGATTACAGCTGTATTGTCTATTGCTGCGATTCTCTATCTGGCACTGCAGCTTGAAGATAAGCTGAAGATACCATCACCGGTCGGGCTGATTACGCTCTCATTTCTTTTTCATGCCCTGCTTGGAGATCTCTTCCTGCTGACCGGAGATTCGGAACACTTTGCACTGCTGGTGATTCTTCTTCTGCCCATACTGCTGATCAGCGATTCACTGGAATTGAAAGTGGATGACCTCAGGGAGCATGGATTAAGTCTCTTCTATCTGTCCGTTGTCGCGGTTGCACTATCGGTGATTACAGCCCTGCTGATCGGAGATGCGCTTTTCGGCCAGTATGACCTCTCAATCGCAGCCATTATTCTTCTCTTTGCGATGGTACTGGCAACTGATCCGGTCTCTGTTGTCAGCATCTTTTCCAATTTCAATCTGCCCCACAGGCTCAAAATTCTCTGTGAGGGCGAGAGCCTTTTCAATGATGCCACAGCGCTGATTGTTTTTGTCTTTATCGGTCTCTATGCACTGGAGGGTGGTGAAGTGACATTCGGCTATGTGGCTGAAACCAGTGCTATGATTGTATTGGGTTCAATACTGCTGGGTATTATTGTCGGATATATTGGCCTGCTGCTCATGAAGACCACTTCGAACCGGATCGCAGAGCTTCTGGTATTGATTCTGACCGGTTACGGAGCCTTTGAACTTTCAGAGCATTTTTATGCCCTGCTCAATCTCTTCGGTGCCCACTCCCACATGCACCTCTCCGGCATTCTTGCATGTATCTTTTCCACGGTAACGGTTCATCATGTACTCTCCAAGGCAATTGCATATGATGAGATGCGCCTGGAGAGGGAGGAGAAAGAGCTTGCGCGGGAGTCCCGGGCAACGTCTTCATCTGTAAGATTAATCCACAGCGCACTGCAGACCATTAAGGCCACTGTTGAAGAGCGGGATCGCCATATGCGCACCAAAGAGGATATTCAACTACTCGCCATTGTTGCCAATACGATACTTTTTGTGGCGATGGCTGAGATCATTAGTCTTGACCTGCTGTGGCGCTATAAAACTGAAATTCTGATCATGTTCCTGGCAACAACCGTCATTCGTGCCGTGATGATGGCCAAGTTTGCCATCATTACCAATCAGACGGACAGGATGACCAACATTAACTTCCGCTGGTGGGGCGTTTTGACATTTGCCGGTATTAAAGGTGGTCTCTCTATCGTCATGTTGATGATGATTCCATCAACCTTTGAGCACCTGGAGATGTTCAAGGCGATTGTAGTGGGAGTTATTCTGCTCTCCACATTTATCTACTCAGCCATTCTTATTACCCTGATTACAAAAAACAGCGAGGTGTTTGAGAGGGAGCTGGAAGAGGAGGGTGGCCACCATTAGGCCTTGGGGCTACCGCCGCTATCCGTGTTGGGTAGTCGATCTCCATAGCGCCCATAATACCACTTCATAATAAAGGGTGGCAGCAGTGTGGTGAGTGCGATAACAATCACCATGCCCGCATAGATGTCATTGTTGAATATGCCGCTGACTCTTCCTAACTCGGCGAAAATCAGCCCCACCTCTCCACGGGGTATCATGGCCAAGCCGATCACCCAACGTGCAACCCACGGTTCCTTGATAAAAAATGCGCCCACGAGTTTACCCACGATAGCTGCTGTCAGCAGGCTTAGCGAAAAGCCCCATATAAAGGGTGAGCCCCAATCAATCTCGCGCAGGTTGAGGGAAAGCCCCACATACACAAAAAATATTGGCGTAAACAGATGTACAATGGGCCTCATCTGATCCTCAATGCGGTGTGCGAAACGCTCATCGTTGTGCAGGGCAACACCCAGAGGTAGAAAGAAGCGTCTCGACAGAGCCAGGCCAGCAGCAAAACCGCCAAGCAATTCCGGCGCCCCCATGACATGGGCCAGCCAGGCGAAAAAGAGCACCAGCGATACGATGGTGGTAGGGAGCAGACCGGGGATGCCACTGGCCGTATCGAACCGCTTGATGATCAATGAAATCAACTTGGCAGCGACGGGCGCCAGCACAAAAAACGTGCCCACGAATATCAGTACTTTACCGGCATTAAGCAAGCTCACTCCACCGCCGATGGAGAATTCGTAGAGTAGCGCTAGCAGAACCACGCCCACCACATCGTCCAATACGGCCGCACCCAATACAATCTGCCCTTCGGGTGCCTGCTGGCGTTTGAGATCAGTCAATACGCGCACTGTGATACCGATGCTGGTAGCAGTCAGCGTACCGCCTATAAACAGCGATACCAGTAGCGACAGACCGAATACCCAGTAGCTCAGCGCGAAGCCCAATACCAGTGGCAGCACAAACCCTGCCATGGCCACCACGAAGGATTTTAGTCCGGTGCGTACCAGGCGTTTGATGTCGGTCTCCAAACCAACTTCAAATAGCAGCAAGATAATGCCGATCTCCGCCATCAGCTTGATGGCCTCGACCGGTTCGATCCAGCCCAGCAGGCTTGGCCCCAACACCACGCCGGCGAACAGCTCGCCGATCACCGATGGAGCCTGAAGCCGTGTCGCCAGTTCCGCGAATACCCGTGCCGTCAAAAGGATGACGAGTAGGTAAAGGAAAAATTCATGGGTTTCCATCAAACATGACCTCTTCTATCGCCGCCCACTGGTTCGACAAGGGACTTTTACCACAGGGTATATTTTAGATATATTATTTTGCGCGTTTATTCTCTCTTTTTGATTTTCCATCTCACACCTTCAGTAGGTCTACTGCTTTTTCCACCCGGATCGTGGCATTGCTATTCCGCTGTTCGGCAAACGATATCCCGCGCCGAAATCGTGCCGATCAGCCGGCCTTCATTATCCACGACAAGAATATTAAAGGTGTCGTGGTGAAGATTGGTCAGCATGGCAGCGACAGCACTGGTCGGTGTATCGCCGGGAATGAGGTGGACATGCTGATCCATGATCTTTGCGACAGGTTTTTCAGAGATATTTTTCAGGTTATTGTAAACGGATTCAATATCCGGCCCGCCCTTCATGGCAGCCAGAAGCTTGTTGTCTGCATAGGCTGGAACTGCCACATGCAGAATCGCCCGGGTGCTGATACTTCCGATGGGCCTGTTTTCACTGTCAGTGACCGGGAGGTCATGGAGCTGGGTGGATTTGAAAAGTACAATAGCATCTTTCACTTTTGCATCTTCCGGTATGGTTGTCGGTTTCATGGTCATGACGTTTGAGGCAATCATGATGCTCTCCTTGATCGGGGATCACTGTTTTTATCACTATTATAGATGCTTCGCCAGCTTTGTGGGGATCTGGTTGATAACAACAAAAAAAAGGCTCCGGAAATCCGGAGCCTTTTTTCTTTTCTCTTCTTAAACGAGGTCTGACGCCGTGGGGAGGGAGGGGAGAGAGGCGTCAGACAGTGAGGATTATAGGGGTAGTCAATTATTTTGTTATTAACTGCAAATTAAAATTTTTTAAGAATTCTTTAGAAAAATGGTCAGGTATTTTTTTCTCTTCCAGTCAGACGCAGGGCATACCGCTTGAGATCCAGTGCAACCGCCAGTGCCGCGGGCACAGAAAAGAGGGTGATTACGGTTGAGAACAGCAGCCCCCATGAGAGTGCCAGCGCCATGGGGGCAACAAATGGATCCAGTCCACCCCAGCCGTAAGCAGTAGGCAACAGGCCGACCACTGTAGTGATAGCCGTCAACAGAACTGCACGCAGCCTTCGCTTGCCACCGCTGACAATCGCTTCAAACCAGGGAACACCCTCCTCCAGAAGACGTTGAATGAATACCGCCATAACCAGTGATGAGTTTACAACCACACCAGTCAGCGCCACAAAGCCCATCAGAGACATGAATGAGATTGGCTGGCCATGCAGGAATAGTCCTATGACAATACCAATCATGCCGAAGGGGATGGCCAGCATGACAAGGAACGGGTAGCTCAATCGGTTAAATTGAATGGCTAGAATAATAAAGATACCGAAGAGGGCAAAAATAAAGCTGAAGACAAGCCCACGAACAGACTCTTCGGTTCGCTCCTGTTCACCACCAAGGCGGTAGTGGATATATTTTTCATCCTCACCCAGCCACTCTGCCTTGCGGCTTTCGACCAGTGCGTTTAATTCTGCTGAAGTAATTTTACCCGGCCGAACCTCTGCAGAGACATGAATGACCCGAACACCCTTTTTGTGCCGTACACTGGCCAGGCCCGGTTTCTCTTCAAATGTGGCTATTTTATCCAGAGGAACAAGTCCACCCATCTTGTTGGGGATCATCAGGCCTTTGAGTACTTCAAGATTGTTTTCTGCCGATTCAGGGTAACGCAAGGTGACGTCTATCTCCTCCTTCCCCTGTTTCAATGTGGAGACAACAAGTCCGTCAAATGCGGCACGAATGTGTATGGCAACGGTTGCCATATCGACTTTTGCAAAGGAGGCAAGCGCTCTATCAAGAACAATGTGTATCTCAGGGTCTCCCCCCTCCAGACCACTCTCGATCGAGTGTGCACCCGGAATGCTTTCCAGAAGGGTTACAAGTTTACGGGCTGCCTGCTCACGTATTTCATCTTTGCCGCCACTGATTTCAACCTGAAGTGCGCGCCCGACTGGAGGGCCCGACTCCATCATGATAAAGTTGATATCCAGTTCTGGGAAGAGTACCGGGATTTTACCCTCCAGACTCTTCATCACCTCTCTGGCAGGAACCGTACGCCCGACAAATGAGGTGAGTGATACGCGCAGATAACCGAAATGATCGCCAACCTGTTTCAGCTCTTCACGCTGATCCGAACTATTGGTTCCTGCTGTGGCAGTTGTGACTTCAAGCAGAGAGGGGTCGATGCGTTTGCGAACTTCTTCATCAACGGCCAGCAGTTTGCTGCGCATCTCCTCAAGTGTGGTACCGACAGGCGCATTAATTCTGAGATAAAATTGATCTTCAGCACCGGATGGGAAGAGCTGGAATTTGGTCTGTGAGCCAAGCCATCCGGCTCCAAGAAGGCTCAGGAGGGTCAGCAGAATGGTGATATAGCGAAATTTCAGCGCCAGCGTCAGTACCTTGCCATAGGCATCGGTTAACCAGATGAGAAGTTTCCTCTCTTTCGGGTGTTTATCAGGGTTGACCACATCCTTAATATGGTTGGGCAGAATAAATATGGCTTCCCACCAGGAGAAGAATAGCAGGATCACGACAACCACGGGGATGGAGTAGATAAATTTACCAATAATTCCTTCCATGAACATCATCGGCATGAATGCAACGATTGTTGTGAGTACGGTTGCAGTCACCGGCCCGAGAAGCTCATAGGTGCCTTCAATGGCAGCTTCGCTCGCGCTTAAACCCTTCTCCATGTGGTAGGTAGCGTTTTCACCAATAATGATTGCATCATCAACCATCAGACCAAGCACAATAATAAAGCCGAACATGGTCAGCAGGTTCAGGGTGGTGCCGCTCAGGTAGAGGACAAGCAGGCCGGAGAAGAAGATGATGGGCAGACCCCATGCTGTGGTCATGGCAACAGCCGGGCGCAGGAACATAAACAGGGTCAGAAACACAAGCACCAGACCGATCATGCCGTTACTGGTCAATACATTCAGGCGCAATCGGGTATTGATTGAAAAGTCCTGATAGGTCCGGACTTCGATGCTTTCATGATAGCGCTCAGAAATCGATGGAAGGTAGGCACGGACCTTGTCGACAAGTTCAATAATGTCTGCATCGGCCTGTTTGATGACAATGAAACTCATGGATGGCTTACCCATGGCATCCACATAACGGCGGGCCTTCTCCAGGGATTGTGTAACCTCTGCAACATCTTTCAGGTAGAGTCTGTCACCCTGTTCATTAGCCCTGATGACAAGGTTTCCGGCATCTTCAGCGGAGGTAAATTCACCGTTTATCCGGATCATCTTCTGGCCTTCAGATGTTTTCAGGTTGCCGCCGGGAGCGTTAATATTCCAGCCGCGTATCAGCTGTATAATATCTTCAGTTGATACGCGATACCGGCGCATTTTTTCGGGGTTCAGGGTGATACGAATCTCTTCTTTTCTGTCGCCCTGCACAAACACCTTGGAGACGCCAGAGATGTTCAGCAGATCATCTTCAATGTTGTCGGAGATATGTTTGAGTTTCAGATCACCAAGGGGTGCAAAAATTGAAAAGGAGATGACAGGTGTCTGCTCTGATTTTATCTCCGCAATCACCGGATCAGCGGGCAGATCGGATGGCAGGGAAGCACGATTAATGGCCTGCTGTACATCGGAAACGAATCTGGAACGGTCAGTGTAACCGGGCTCAATTTCAATCAGTATTTCCATCGAACCGGCAAAGGCGGTGGAGCTGATATTTTTAATGCCATCCGTGCCTTTCAATTCCCGCTCAATCGGCGTGACAAGAAGCTGTTCGGATTCGTGCGGGGATGAGCCGGGGTAGGCCGCCGATATAACAACAAGGTCGAAATCAACACTCGGGAAAGCTTCACGCTGGATGGCTGTGGCTGCGTAGATGCCGGCCAGCAGCAGCATGACAGAGAGCATATTAACGAGCAGCCCACGATGGACAAAGAATGCGATCATACGTTTCATGGTTTGGCCATTTCAA
>WSZY01000175.1 GCA_013139875.1 Mariprofundaceae bacterium
TTGTGGAGCATGAGGCCACCACCTCAAAAATCGGTGATGACCAGCTCTTCTATTGTCAGCAGCGAGGTATCTCTGAAGAGGATGCCATTTCACTGATTGTGAACGGGTTTTGTAAAGAGGTTTTCAACGAACTGCCAATGGAGTTTGCTGTGGAAGCCAATCGACTCATGGAAGTGAGTCTGGAAGGGGCTGTAGGATGATCCATACATGGATGCACCCCAGAGTGCCTTCTCTCTCGCAGACTCGATTCACCTTGTATGGCGGGCGAGTGTCCGAGACCGTGAGCAGAGCAAAACCGCGTTTTTGCGGAGCGAATGAAGCCGAGGGCAGGATGCTCCGAGGCGGATGGAGAAAACATGCTGAAGATTAAAAATTTGCACGTAAGTGTTAATGGTAAAGAGATTCTCAAGGGGATTAACCTTGATGTGAAAGCGGGTGAAGTGCATGCCATTATGGGGCCGAACGGTTCCGGTAAAAGCACGCTCTCCAATGTGATTGCGGGTCGTGATGGTTATGAGATAACAGAGGGTTCAGTCACATATAAGGGTAAAGACCTGCTTGAGATGAAGCCTGAAGAGCGTGCATGGGCGGGGATATTCCTTGCATTTCAGTATCCGGTAGAGATTCCGGGTGTGAACAACACCTATCTTCTGAAGGCGGGGCTGAATGCCAAACGCAAACATCTGGGTCTGGATGAACTGGATGCCATTGATTTTATGCAGGTTGTGAAGAAAAAAGCAGATATGGTTGAGCTGGATCACTCCTTTCTGAGCCGTGCCGTGAATGAAGGCTTCTCCGGTGGGGAGAAGAAACGGAATGAGATTTTTCAGATGGCAGTACTGGAGCCAGAGCTTGCGCTACTGGATGAAACAGATTCAGGGCTGGATATTGATGCCCTTCGGATTGTTGCGGGTGGTGTAAACAAACTTCGTTCACCTGATCGGGCGGTGGTTCTGGTAACGCATTATCAGAGGTTACTTGATTATATTGAGCCGGATGTGGTTCATGTACTGGCCGATGGCCGGATTTTGAAGAGTGGTGGCAAAGAGCTGGCACTGGAACTTGAAGAGCGTGGTTACGACTGGCTCTTAAAAGAACCGGTTGCGTGAATAACACCATGACCGAGTCTACCCAACTGACTGCTCAGCTTCAGGCGCAGTTGCCTGCGATCCAGAATGAGCTGCCGGGTTCACATGAATCTTGGGTGCGTGTGATGCGGAAATGTGCACTGGACAGGTTTTTCAAACAGGGCATTCCAACCACGCGAGACGAAGCGTGGAAATACACAGATATCAGAAAATATACAGAGAGGCTCGGTGCCTTCTCCGTTGAAAAGCCGGTGTCGGAGATCTCAGTAGAGGCTCTCTCGGAGTTCTATTTTGAAAATCTGGAGTGCCACCGGGTAGTGATTGTGGATGGCCGCGTATCACCGGAGCTCTCCTCGCTTAATACTCTTCCTGCCGGTGTGCGCGTTGAGAGCATGGCAAGAATGCTTGCCGAAGAGGCTCATCTTCTGGAACCATATATGCATGACCAGCATCTCGCCGGGGCTTTTTCCGAGTTGAATGCAGCGATTATGCGTGATGGCATCTACATTGATATTCCTGATGGGATTGTGGTTGAGAAGCCTCTCCACCTGCTTTTTCTCTCACACGGGCAGGATGAGGACTCCACTCATATCAGGAACCTTATTGTTGCAGGTGAATACAGTCAGGCAACAGTTATTGAGCATTTTGGTTCACTGGGTGAAAGTCGTGTATTTATCAATGCTGCCACGGATGTTGAGCTGCATACGGGTGCAAGGCTTGAGCATTATAAGCTACAGCAGTCCGATATTAATGAAGTAAATATCGGTTCAATACGCGTTCATCAGCATCGGGACAGCTACTATCACTCCCACTCTGTTGCGTTTGGTGCAGCACTATCACGCAGGGATATCCATGTTGAGATAAACGGTGAGGGTGCCGAGTGTCAGCTTAATGGGCTCTATCTGGTGGGTGGAAGGCAGCATGTGGATCATCACACCCGCATCGACCATCTCCGCCCTGATTGCAGAAGTCGGGAATCCTACAAAGGTATTATTGATGGGCGGGCAAGGGCAGTATTCAATGGCAAGGTTGTAGTTCACAAGGGTGCGGACGGAACGGATTCGGCCCAGTCCAATGCCAACCTGCTGCTCTCTGACAGGGCCGAGATTGATACCAAACCTGATCTGGAGATTCATGCGGATGATGTGAAGTGTGCTCATGGTGCAACTGTGGGGCAGCTGGATATGAATCAGCTCTTCTATTTGAGATCGCGCGGCTTAGCTGTTGAGGAGGCGCGTAACGTGCTGATGTTTGCTTTTGCAGATGAGGTGCTGGCTAAAATCAAGGTTCCAGAGGTTCGCCGTCATCTCGAACGGGTTGCATTTGAAAAGCTGCCGTGTGGTACGGATCTTGAAGGGATGCTGGTGTAGGGCGTAGATATGAAGCATGACATTTCAGCCATTCGTGATGATTTTCCAATCCTGCAGCAGCAGGTTTATGGCAAACCGCTGGTCTATCTCGATAATGCTGCAACAACACAGAAGCCACAATGCGTGATTGATGCTGTTCGTAACTATTATGAGAGGGACAATGCCAATATCCATCGTGGCGTGCATCTCCTTTCTGAGCGTGCGACTGCCAATTATGAATCGGCACGTGAGACCATTCGTCTGTTTTTCAATGCGAAGTCCAACAAAGAGGTGATTTTCACCCGCGGCACAACTGAAAGTATCAATCTGGTAGCCTCCTCCTGGGGTGGCAGCAATGTTGGTAAGGGTGATGAAGTACTGATCACGCACATGGAACACCACTCAAATATTGTGCCGTGGCAAATGCTCTGTGATCGGGTTGGTGCGAGCCTTAAAGTAGTGCCGATGAATGAAGCCGGTGAGCTGGAGATGGATGCGTTTGAAGCAATGCTGTCTGAGCGTACAAAGCTTGTCGGTGTTGTACATATGTCCAATGCATTGGGGACGATCAATCCGGTCAAGGCGATGATTGAGAAAGCGCATGCGGCTGGCGCAAAAGTTCTGGTGGACGGTGCACAGGCTGCGGCACATCTGGCTGTGGATGTGCAGGCGCTGGATGTAGATAG
>WSZY01000016.1 GCA_013139875.1 Mariprofundaceae bacterium
CGATTCTGAAACGGACAAACTTGTCCCGATGGCTGTCAAGGTGTTGCCGGGGATTCCGAAACATATGTCGATCTCCGAATCGATTCTTGAAGAGGGGCGCAAAACTCATTCGGCACTGTTCGTAGCAGATGTGACTGCCGACGAACGATTTTCGCATTCCGCCTCTATTCTTGTGCAGGGGCTGCACTCTGTCCTGTGTGCACCGATCATTTACAACAACCATTTTTTCGGTGTTATTCATCTGGATAGCCAGAAATCAGCCATGGTCTTTTCGCGCAAAGATCTTCAACTGATAACAAGCCTTGTAGCCCGTGTGGCGACGATTATTGCCAACACCAAACTGCTGCAGTCCATCGAGCAGGAGGCCAAGGACAAGGTGCAGCTCGAACGCCTGCTTTCACCCAGTATTATGCAGAAGATCACGAGTGGTGAGCTCAAGCTGGAAAAAAAGGGTGGCAAGCTTAAGGAGGTCACCATCCTCTTCGCCGACATTCGTGGCTTTACCAAGATGGCGCACTATGCCTCGGCCACGAATGTGGTGGAGATGCTTAACGAGTATTTCGAGCTGATTGTCAGTATTGTGTTTCAGTACGGCGGTACAGTGGACAAGTTCATTGGTGATGAAGTGATGGTTCTTTTTGATGCTCTGACCGATGTGGAGTATCCGGCTGACCGGGCGGTCAAGTGTGCATTACATATGCATGGTGCACTTGAGCTGTTTAACAGGGAGCGGAAAGCCAGAGGGGAAGAACCGATTGAAGTCGGTATAGGCATCAATACCGGAGATGCGGTGGTCGGAGTGATCGGATCAAGTCAGGCGATGCAATACACCTGTATTGGCGATGCAGTGAATATTGCCGCCCGCCTCACCAGTATGGCTGAGCCAAAGCAGACTATTATCTCGGAAGAGACATTCAGAAATATGAAGCTGGAGCCGAAGCATAGAAAACTGCCGCAGGTTGCCCTGAAAGGTATCGACAGATCGATACAGCTGTATTCAGTCTGGGAACAGATTACCGACACAACCAGACATGACTGCGTCTAAATCAAATCAAACGCAGCGGTTGTTCGGGCCAATGAGAAGAGAGACGGGAAGCTAAAATTCAGCTACCCGAACTGCATTCATAATAATCATACCGCCTTGTGGCCGGTCAATATCCGCTTCACTGAAGAGAAACTCGAACACCTCATCGGCAATCTTTGTTTCAACAATAACACTAAAAACAACCTTTTCGGTCATTTCGCCGATACCGCGCTTGACCAGCGGAGAGCTTTTGCCAACGCCACGGGCAAAGTGCGCATTCATGGTTTGTGAGGTTTGGAGATCATATTTTTCACGCAGTGCTTTCGCTCCCTTCAAGGCATTGGCCTCAGGAACAATACAGGTGATCCGTTTCTGCTTAGCTTTCATGACCGAGCAGCCGTTCCAGGATTTCCGGGGCAATGTGGGTTGCAGCCTTCTCAAGCTTGGTCATGTAGAGAATGCCCATGCCGGGTGTATCCAGATTCCCGGCAATGTATATGCGTTCAAAAATCCGGTCTGCCTGATCGTTGGCCACCACCATATTGATGGTCTCCTTCTCAACGTCGATGGCCACACTCAGAACACCGAGAAGTTCTTGGATGCCGCTACCCTTACCGTAGTGCATGGTTGCGCCCTGGGCGCCGGCCTCCTGGGCCGCCTTTACGATCTCATCGCCCAGGCCGCGCTGGACAACGCAGGTGATAAGCGAAACGTCGGTTAAGACGGTGATATTGCTCTCGCTCATGTCGCCTCCTCTACTGTTTTAGTTATAGGTTTATCATGTTGCTGGTGGTGACGTTTGATCTTCCACTGTACCCAGAGTCCCGTGCTTAGCACGGAGAGGATCGGGCCGATGGATGCCAGTGCCAGAATGCCAAAGCCCTCAACCGCCTCGACCGCGTTGCCCAGTCCCAGCCCCATGGCCAGTACCAGTGGCACGGTAATCGGACCGGTGGTTACACCGGCACTGTCCCATGCCACATTGACGTACTCTTCGGATGAGAGCCAGGTAAGAACCAGCGCAAGCCCGTAGCCGGGAATAATCAGCCAGGTTAGCGGCAGTGAAAAGATAATTTTTGCGACACCAAGTGTGATACCACAACCGACTCCGATAGAGACGGCATAGAGAAGCATGCTCTTTTCAAAGGCACCGTTGGTAAGGGTCTCAACTGTAATTCCCAGAGCATTAAGTGCCGGCTCAGCCAGAGTGGCCCCGAATCCAAGAAGCAAGGCAAAAAGAAGCACAATCATGATGCCGATGCCCCAGCTGTAGTAGGGAGAGGTTGCTATGTCGGTCATCGTTGTGAAAGAGGCAGGCAACAGTGAGCCCGACTGCTCACCCAGAGGTGAGAGGCCATACTCCAGCCCCAGGTTAAAAATGATCATGCCGAGTATGCAGAGCACAATACCGTAGATGATGGTAACCTTGTTGTGAAACCGCTCTTTGAGAATGTAGCGGAGCACAATCACCAGAAATGCAATCAGTGGAACAATAGCCCGGATACCGGAGCTAATCTCCTGCCAGGGGCTTGATTCCAGCCATGGAGTCTCACTTGTTGAGGCTGTAAGGGTTTGAGCGTTTTGTGCTGCCGCAATAATCTGCTCGGGTGAGGTAACGCTGCCGACAAATAGCCCAAGCAGGATTACTGCAATAATAGGGAAGAGAGAGGCGAGCGTCACAATACCGAATCCAGCCAGTGGGGACTTGCCCTTGCCCGCTGCGGTGGCGATGCCGATACCGAGTGCAAGCACCAGGGGTA
>WSZY01000117.1 GCA_013139875.1 Mariprofundaceae bacterium
GGTGGTTGGTGAAGTGCTGGACAGATACGGTGTTAAGCAGTCTGAAATTGATTGGCTGATACCACATCGGGCTAATATCAGGATACTGAAGGCTACTGCAAAGAAGCTGAAAATGAATCAGGATCAAATGGTTGTGACTGTTGATCATCATGCCAACACATCGGCAGCAAGTGTTCCTCTGGCCCTGAATCACATCTACCGTGAAGGTAAGCTCAAGAAGGGCCAGTTGCTTCTTCTTGAAGCCTTTGGTGGTGGTTTTGCCTGGGGCGCCAACCTGATCCGCTGGTCAAAGGGCTAAACAGAAGCTAAACCGCTGTTCTACCGACGAATGGAACATTAAATTGTTTCACCCAGCATTTAGATATTAAGGGAGTGAGTTCTTGTCAAAATTAGCATTTTTATTTCCGGGTCAGGGTTCACAGTCCAAAGGTATGTTGGCAGAACTGATTGCGGATGAAACTGTTGTAGCCAGCACCTTTGCTGAAGCTTCGGATGTTCTCGGTTATGATATGAAAGCACTGGTGATTGATGATGCCGATGAGAAGCTTAATTCAACCGAATTTACCCAGCCTGCTCTGCTTACCGCTTCCACCGCGCTCTATCGTCTCTGGAATGCGCGTGGCGGGGCGACTGCCTCACAGATGGCCGGCCATAGTCTGGGCGAGTATTCAGCACTGGTTGCCGCTGGTGCGATTGCCTTTGAAGATGCAGTTGCCCTTGTTGCTTTTCGTGGCGGGGCTATGAGTGAGGCTGTTCCTGCCGGTGTGGGCAAGATGGCAGCGATCATCGGGTTGGATGATGCAGTGGTTGCTGAAGTTTGCGAAACCACATCAACAGGCAGTGAAAATGTATGGGCTGCCAATTTTAACTGTCCCGGACAACTGGTGATTGCAGGCCATGCGTCTGCAGTTGAAAAGGCGATGGATGCGGCCAAAGAGGCTGGCGCCAAACGAGCACTGCCACTGGCTGTCAGTGCACCGTCACATACTCCGCTGATGCAGCCTGCTGCTGATGCCATGAAAGCCAAACTGGCAGGTGTATCTGTCTCCGCGCCAACGTGCCCGGTATGGAGTAATGCCAGGGCTGTTATGCTGACAGATGCTGATAACATCCGTGATGCACTGGTAGAGCAATTGATATCACCTGTTCGCTGGACTGAAACGATTCAGAAAATGGCTGCCGGCGGTGTTACAGCAACAGTTGAGATGGGTCCGGGCAAGGTGCTTGCCGGTCTCGTGCGTCGAATTGAAAAATCTATGGGTGTCTCTGCAGTCTTTACATCCGAGTTGATGGATCAGGCAATCAACAGTGCAAATGATGCCGCAGGAGGAGAGTCATGAGTGATTCAAAAGCAGCCATTGTTACAGGTGCAAGCCGGGGTATTGGTTTTGCAGTTGCAGAGGCTCTGGCCCGGGCCGGTTATAACCTTGCTATCTGCGGCACACGTGAGGAGACAGTGAATGCCGCTGCTGAGAAGCTTTCAGCCCACGGTGTAGAGGTGTTGCCCCGTGTTGTGAATGTGACGGATAGTGAAGCTGTTAAGGATTTTGTGCAGGAAGTGGCTAAACATTTCGGGCGTCTGGATGTCCTGGTGAACAATGCTGGCATTACCAGAGATGGTCTGGCCATGCGCATGAAAGGTGAAGATTGGCAGGCTGTGATTGATACCAACCTCTCTTCAGTTTTCTATGCCTCTCAGGCGGCACTCAAACCGATGATGCGTGCCAGGGTTGGTCGTATTATCAACATCTCATCTGTCGTTGCCTCTATGGGTAATCCGGGACAGATGAACTATTGCGCCAGCAAGGGTGGTGTTGATGCCATGACCCGTTCCCTGGCACTGGAAATTGGTTCCAGAAATATCACGGTGAATGCCATTGCGCCGGGTTTTATTGCTACCGACATGACCCATGAACTGGGCGATGATGCAAAGGCTGCATTGGTTGAACAGGTACCATTGGGCCGCTTGGGAACACCTGATGATATCGCCGCAGCGGTACTGTTTCTGGCTGGTGAAAGTGGCAGTTACATCACCGGGCAGGTACTGCATGTGAACGGCGGTATGTACATGTAAAAAAAATCTGTCACATTTCGTGACAGATTACAGGTATGGTTTGTAGGAGAAGAGCTTGTACAGCCCTTCGGGCTATGATAGAAGCCGCACCTAATTTCAAATGGGAGGACATATATGTCTGCAGAAATTGAAGCTAAAGTAATTAAGATCGTTGCTGATCAACTGAATGTTGATGAGAGCGAAATCAACTCGGACTCTTCCTTCGTGGATGATCTGGGCGCTGACTCTCTGGATACTGTAGAGCTGGTTATGGCTTTTGAAGAAGAGTTCGGTATCGAAATCCCGGATGATGACGCTGAAAAAATCCAGAGCGTTCAGAACGCTATCGACTATATCGCTGCAAAAGCTGAATAAGTCGTGACTGAGCGCGTTGTTGTTACCAGTGTCGGACTGGTTACACCACTCGGCACCGGAACAGAACTTACCTGGAACAATCTTATCGCAGGAAAATCCGGCATCGGACGCATCAGCAAGTTTGATGCGGAAGCTACCGGCATGGCCTGCACGATTGCCGGTGAAGTGACTGATTTTGATGTCAGCGCGTTTATTAACAGAAAAGATGCCCGTAAGATGGACAGCTTTATCCACTACGGCGTAGCTGCTGCTCATATGGCACTTGAGCAGTCGGGGCTTGAGATCACCGAAGCCAATGCGGAGCGTGTTGGTGTTGTCATCGGTTCAGGTATCGGCGGTATGCCGGCCATTGAAAGAACCATGCGGGCCTATGAAGCCGGCGGGGCTCGTAAGATCTCCCCGTTTTTCATTCCAATGACGATTATTAACATGGTTTCCGGCTGGGTCTCGATGCTCACCGGTGCCAAGGGCCCGAATACGGCAACGGTAACAGCCTGTGCTACAGGAACCCATGCCATCGGGGATGCCTTTGAGATCATTGCCAGAGGCGATGCCGATGCCATGATCGCAGGAGGCTCAGAGGCTTGTATCTGTGAGCTGGCTGTTGGTGGTTTTAGTGCTGCCCGCGCGCTCTCAACCCGTAACGATGAGCCTGAAAAGGCATCGCGTCCGTGGGATAGTGGCCGTGACGGATTTGTCATGGGTGAAGGTGCCGGTGTCATGGTGCTTGAGTCGCTTTATTCAGCAAAGGCGCGCGGTGCTGAGATTTTTGCTGAAGTGGTTGGCTACGGCATGTCCGGTGACGCCTATCATATGACATCTCCTGCACCGGAAGGTGAAGGTGGTGGTCGTTGTATGAAGGCAGCCCTTGATTCTGCCAGATTGAATCCTGAAGACGTTGATTATATCAATGCACACGGCACATCCACACCTGCCGGTGATGTTTGTGAAACACAGGGAATCAAGGGTGTTTTTGGTGATCATGCCAAGAAGCTGATGGTTTCTTCGTCCAAATCGATGACAGGTCATCTATTGGGTGCCGCGGGTGGTATTGAAGCTGCATTCTCGGTTTTGGCAGTTCATCATGGTGTGGTTCCACCAACGATTAACCTGGATGATCCTGACCCTGCATGTGATCTGGATTATGTTCCGCACACGGCACGTGAAGCTGATATTGATGTAGCAGTATCCAACTCTTTCGGGTTTGGCGGCACCAACGCAACTGTCATTGTCCGTAAATTCAAATAATTCACAAAACAGACTCTATACCACACTGTTAGACTGGAGTGACGATGCGCCTACAGCGCATGATATTTTCTACTCCAGCCCTGAAAGTTTTGCTGCCATTCTTGAAGATACTACCGGTAACGGTCGAGACTTTCTTGTTTCAAAACAGGGTGTTACCCACTCCATGGAGGATGAAGACAGTACCATTGCATTTCTGGAGAGATGGAAGTCCGGGCAATCTGGTCAGAGGCATCCGTTCCCCGGAATCAGGCAGCTTTTCTATGCTGCATACGAAGCCGGAAGAGTCATTGAATCCCTGCCTGAGCCCAAAACCGGAATTCCCGGCCCCATGCTCTGGCTGCTTGAGCCCGAGTGGAGTATCTGCATTGATCACGCCGAGCATAAACTGTATCTGGCTTCACGAATCAGTCAGCAGCAGCTGGATGAAGTGGTTGAAATGATTGTCTCACAATCCGGGGCTGCTAAATCCGGGACACTGCCCGTTAAGGTGTCTGAAGTCGTTTCGGAAAATCCTGAAGTTTACAAGCGTGCCGTTAATCGGGTGAAGGCATACATTACTGCCGGAGACATCTTTCAGGCCAATATCGCCCGCTTCTGGCATACATCACTGCCGGAGCGAGATATTTACGACCTCTACAGCACGCTCCGGCAGGTCAATCCGGCACCCTTCTCCTGTTTTATGAAGGCCGGAAACGATACGGACCCCCTCTATATCATCTCTGCATCTCCGGAGCGGCTCTTCTCACTCTCATCAAACGGTGTGGTTGAAACGCGTCCGATTGCAGGTACCCGAAGGCGTGGAGAGGGAGATGATGATGATTCCCTTAAAAAAGAGCTGCTTCTGTCGGACAAAGAACAGGCTGAGCATATCATGCTGGTTGACCTGGAGCGTAACGATCTGGGCCGTGTCTGCCAGCCGGGAAGTGTTGAGGTGAATGAGAGCATGACAGTGGAACGCTACAGCACAGTTCAGCATATCGTCTCCAATGTGCGCGGACAGCTTGCAGACGGCATGGGTCTGGTGGATGTTTTCAGGGCGATGTTCCCGGGTGGAACGATTACAGGGTGTCCCAAAGTTCA
>WSZY01000085.1 GCA_013139875.1 Mariprofundaceae bacterium
CGCGATGCGCTTAAGCCCAGCTCCCTCATCGAGGTCACCGGCGCATCCCGCATACCGCAAGGAATAATTCCGGTAAAATGTTTCAGGTTCGGGTCGATGTTCAGCGCGATGCCATGATAGGTGATCCACTTCCGGCAACGCACTCCTGCCGCAGCAATCTTTAACCCGTTCACCCAGACTCCAATACCACGCTCATCACGATCGGCCTCAACACCAAAATCAGCCAACGCGCGGATCGCCATCTCCTCAAGCCGCCAGACATGTCTGTGCAGGTCCTGTTCATGGCTTATATCGATAATCAGATAACAGACCAGTTGCCCCGGCCCGTGGTAAGTCACCTCACCGCCACGTCCAGTCTCAAACACTTCGATGCTTTCGCCATCAATCCGGCGAGTTAGAACGTCGTCGTTACTGCCCGAAGTTCCCAGCGTATAAACAGGAGGATGTTCAGTGAAAATAAGGGTGCTCCCCCGTTTGCCGGCAAGCAGTTCAGCCACGATATGTTCCTGTTCAGAGACCGAGTCAGGATAATGTTGGAGGTCGTGCCGAATCACCTCCATCGCAGTGATATCTGGAATCGTATTGGGCATGCCCAAAAGGCTAACCTTGTGGCCATCCATTGACCATGCATGGCAGCAGTCTACAATAGCCAGTTCTTATCTAAGGAGCGGGTTGTGAGTAAAACAAATCCAACATCACCGGAGATCGAAAAGCTCTCTTTCGAAGAGTCCCTTCAACAGCTGACAGAGCTGGTGGAAAAACTGGAGTCCGGTCAGCTACTACTGGAAGAGAGCGTTGCGGCCTTTGAATCCGGCGTACAACTTTCAAGACACTGTGAAGCCCTGCTTGATCATGCTGAACAACGCCTGCAGATCCTTAACGACCAAGATAGCGAACAATAGTGCCTGACATCTCATTTCTTAAGGTGCATGCGGAGCATCTGAACCGGGCGTTGGAGCAACTGCTTGCCACAAAGCGCGGAGCGGTACCCGGGCGCCTTTGGGATGCGATGAGTTATTAACTGCTGGCTGGCGGCAAACGGATTCGCCCTGCCCTGATTCTTGAGTGCTACAGGGCATGTGGTGGTAGTGATTTCAAATCTGTCATGCCTGCCGCCATGAGCATTGAGAGCATGCACACTTACTCCCTGATCCATGATGACCTCCCCTGCATGGATGATGATGAGCTTCGTCGTGGCATGGCGACATGTCACAAGCAGTTTGATGAAGCGACAGCCATTCTTGCTGCTGATGCACTGCAGGCCCTGAGCTTCGAACTGTTAACCACCTCCGACCACGCTATCGAGACCCGCATTGAACTGCTCAGACGTCTTGCCATCGCAGCAGGCGCACAGGGCATGGTAGGCGGCCAGATGCTGGATATGGAAGCCGAAGCAGACGGTGTTAAAAGTGTGCTTGAGGTGGAACGCATCCACCTGCATAAAACCGGTGCACTGCTTCGCTACTGCTGTGAGGCCGGCGCACTGCTGGCAGGGTCAACGCCTGAACAGCTCAAGGCATGCTCCCGCTACGGCAAGGCGGTTGGCCTGCTTTTCCAGATTGCAGATGATATTCTTGATGCCACAGCCACCTCTGATGAGCTGGGTAAAAGTGCCGGTAAAGACAGGGCACAGAACAAGGCAACCTACGTGTCACAGGCGGGGCTGGAAAAAGCACGCGAGCTGGCTGAGGAGATGCGTGATATCGCCCTGGAAGCATGTGAACCGCTTGGTTCGGAAGGCGAGCAACTGCAGGCACTCGCCCACTATATTTATGGTCGTAACAGATGAACGAACCCATTGAACTACTGCACAACATTCACGGCGTAGCTGATCTCAAGGCACTCTCACGGGAGCAGCTCCCCCAGCTGGCACGTGAGATGCGACAGTATCTCATTAAGACGCTGGCTCCAATCGGTGGTCATCTGGGTGCCGGGCTTGGCGTTGTTGAGCTCTCCATTGCACTTCACTACCTCTACGACTCTCCGAAAGATAAAATTGTCTGGGATGTGGGGCATCAGGCCTACCCGCATAAAATTCTAACCGGTCGCCTGGAAGGGATGCCGACTATCCGTCAATATGGTGGCCTCTGTGGCTTTACCAGTCGGGCAGAATCCGAACATGACGCCTTTGGTGCAGGCCATGCCTCCACCTCCATTTCAGCCACCTATGGTATTGCAGTCGGGCGTGACCTGAAGCATGAAGATCATCATGCCATTGCAGTCATTGGCGATGGCGCTCTGGGTGGCGGTATGGCTTTTGAGGCACTGAACCATGCCGGTGCTCACAACAACCGGATGCTGGTGATCCTCAACGATAATGAGATGTCAATCGCACCCAATGTAGGTGCCATGTCCGCCTATCTGGCACGTGTTATTACCGGCAAAACTTACGTCGGCGTAAAAGATGCAACACTCAAAATGCTGGAGAAGGTTCCGGGAGCACTGGGTGCAGCCAAACGAGTTGAAGAGCATGTCAAAGGCATGATCACTCCGGGAACCCTCTTTGAAGAGATGGGCTTCCGCTATATCGGCCCGATTGATGGCCACAATTTCGATCATCTGTTGCCCACGCTTGAGAACTGCAAAGCTCTGGATGGTCCGATCCTGCTCCACGTTCTGACCAAAAAGGGGTTTGGCTTCTCACCGGCTGAAGATGACCCGGAAACATGGCATGGCCTCGGCCCCTATAACATTGAAGATGGCGAACCGATCAGGTCGGATGGAACGCCTCCAAGTTACACCCAGGTCTTTGGCGCTACACTGGCCGATCTTGCTGATAAAAATGAGCGTATTGTCGCCATTACAGCAGCCATGCCGGGTGGTACGGGTGTCTCCATTTTCGAGCAAAGACATCCGGAGCGCTGTTTTGATGTCGGTATTGCCGAGCAGCATGCCGTCACCTTTGCTGCCGGCCTGGCAACAGAGGGGTTTCGTCCGGTTGTCGCCATCTACTCGACCTTTATGCAGCGTGCCTATGACCAGATTATCCATGAGGTCTGCATCCAGAACCTGCCGGTCCTCTTCTGTCTGGACAGAGCCGGGATCGTCGGTGCTGATGGCGCCACCCATACAGGCATGTTTGATATTGCATACCTCCGCTGCCTGCCAAACCTCACCATCATGGCTCCCAAAGATGAATCAGAGCTTCACGATATGCTTGCCACGGCATTTACGCTTGATGGCCCGGCAGCCATTCGTTACCCGCGGGGCAGTGGTGAAGGCCTGGAATTGAACGAAGCAACCCCGCTGGCCGTTGGCAAAGCCGAACTGCTGGTCGATGGAAATGACGGCCTGTTGATCACGGTTGGAACGAGGGCAGCCGATGCAGTTCATGCCGCAGAAAAGCTCCAGTCAGAATCAGGCATTCGGTTTGCGGTACTGAACCTCCGATTTATCAAACCACTGGATGTTAAAGCTATCAAGGCCCATCTGAAACCGGGCAACCCTCTGGTTGTAGTTGAGGAGGGCGTGGCTCAGGGTGGAATAGGCGAAGCCATTGCCGCCCTTGCGCTCACATCAGGATGGCAGGGAAGGTTTGCCCACATCGGCATGCCTGACATCTTCCCGGAGCACGGTACCCAGGATGAGATTCTTCGTGACCTGAAACTCGATAGTCGTGCTATAGCAAAACGCCTCAGGGAAGTCTCCGGGCTTTGACACTGTTTCTCAGCGCATCTACATTCTCCATATGCGTCTGATCATTATTACCGCCCTGATGCTCGGCCTGAGTGGAACAGCTCTGGCTGATGATGCTTCATACTATATCGGAGCACGTAGCGGCGCTGATGTTTTTGCCTCTCCAAACAAAAGGACGGAGATCACCGCACACTTGCCCAGAAAAAGTTCGATCACTATTCTTGAGAAACGTCGAGGCTGGTGGAAGATAGAGACCACCGATACCGCAGACAGGGTCTCCGGGTGGGTTTTCGAAGGCGCGGTCCGTAAACAGTATCAAACCACCAGAAGCAAAAAGAAATCATCCTTTTTCTCCGGTTTTGCTTCCCTGTTCCGCTCACCCGAACCGCCTCGAAAAACCGCAGTTCTTGGCGTACGGGGCCTTGAAGACAATGGTGTAGCCAGTGCCGAGAGGGCTGCCACTGAGCAGGCCAACAAGATAGTGAAGTGGATGGACACGCTGGATGTGCCGGATGATGCAGTTGCCTCCTTTATTGATGAGGGAGACCTGAACCCATGAAGCGGCCTCTTCTGATTTTTCTGTATCTGCTCCTGTTTAGCACGCCTGCTCAGGCTTTTGATATTGGTGGCTTTGGCATCGGTGGTTCAGGCATATTGGGCGAGCGTCTGGAACAGGCAGGGCAGGCTCTCAGCCTGGCTTCAGCACTTATCCCCATCTCTGATGAAGAAGAGATCATACTTGGCAAAAGAGTGGCCGCACGGGTGATTACCAGATACGGCGTAGAAGACAATGCAGCAACAACCTACTACCTCAACCTGATGGCAACCGCCATTGCTCAGCGCTCTGACAGGCCGGATATCCCCTACCATGTTGCCATTCTTGCAACTGATGATGTGAATGCCTACGCATGCCCGGGGGGCTATATCTTTTTAACCCGTGGTGTATTGGACATGGTACGGGATGAAGCTGAACTTGCGGCTGTACTGGCGCATGAGATATCCCATGTTACCGAGCGCCATATCGTGACCGCCCTGAGAAATTCCAAATTGATGCAAGTAGGGACCGATGGAGCTGCTGCAGCATTCCGCACACCGGGCCCACTGCTTGATCAGATGACCAGTTTTGCAACAGATGCCCTGTTTGAAGGCCTTAATAAATCAGATGAGTACGATTCAGACCAAAAGGCTGTCGAATACCTTGATCGCCTGGGTTACGATTATCCGGCCATGTTCGATGTACTGGAACTTCTGGAGAGTCGCCGCAAACAGGGTGCAACCAAGGTACTCTCCAAAACACACCCTTCTCCGAAAACACGTATCAAAAAACTGAAAATCGCTACCAGAAAACTCTCTCTCGAAGAGCCGACCGGTATTCGTATGCCAAACCGATTTGCCCAGCACATCAGCAGCCCCGAAAAAGACACGTCTTGACCACCTGCTAACCGAGCGAGGCCTGGCCGAAAGTGGCTCACAGGCCCAGCGGTTGATCATGGCGGGTCTGGTCTATGTGAATGGGCAGAAATCAGACAAGGCAGGCACCAGATTCCGAAGTGACGTTGAGATCGAAGTGCGGGAGAGGCTTAAATATGTCTCCCGGGGCGGCCTGAAACTGGAAAAAGCGCTCAACCACTTCCCTTTTGACCCTAAGGGCGCCATCTGCATGGATGTGGGCGCATCAACGGGTGGCTTTACTGACCTGTTGCTGCAAAACGGCGCTGAAAAAATCTATGCAGTGGATGTCGGGCACAGCCAGCTTCACTACAAAATGCAGAACGAACCGCGGGTAATCAATCTTGAGAAGACCCATGTACGCCTGCTTACACCGGAACTGATTCCGGAGCCTGTGGATGCTATTGTCATTGATACCTCGTTCATCTCACTCACCAAAGTATTGCCACATGCCTGGCCCTTTCTGAAAAAGGGCGGCTGGTGTGTGGCCCTGATTAAACCTCAATTTGAAGTCGGCCCGAAACTGCTGGTTAAAGGGGTGGTAAAGGATGATGTGGTCCGCCAGTCCGCCATTGATAAAGTTCTTGAATTTATCCCGCAGCTTCCCGATGCGGAGGTTGTTGGTGTGACTGAATCCCCCATCCACGGCCCTAAAGGCAATGTTGAATATCTCCTTGGTCTCACTCGTAAAATCTGATGCCGGAATCAGCTGACTCCTTCTACAACCTGGGCCCGGAGCAGGTTCTTCAGGCTATTGAGAGTCTCGGCATAGAGTGCGATGGCTCCCAGATGGCACTGAACTCATATGAAAACCGTGTCTATCAGATCGGTATCGAGGGTGAAAAACCTGTTGTGGCCAAATTTTATCGCCCTAACCGCTGGAAGGATGAGGCCATCCTTGAAGAGCACGGCTTTACTCTTGAATTGAATGCACTTGAAATTCCTGTAGTGCCGCCACTTGAGTTTGATGGTGAGACACTTTTCACCCACAACAATTACCGCTTCTCCCTTTATCCTTTAAGGGGAGGCCGCGCCCCGGATCTGGAAAATATGGCTCAACTTAAGCAATTGGGGCGCTTTATGGGACGTATTCATGCACTTGGTGCTACCGCGCCGTTTGAACATCGTCTTACACTGAATATTGAGCATTTCGGTGATGACTCCTACAACTATCTCCTGGATGAGGAATTTATTCCGCCAGAGCTCAGAAGTGCCTATGAAGCAGTGGCGGAGGGCCTACTCGATCACATCGAAACGATCTTTGACAGAGTCACATCAGCCTCACACATTCGACTGCATGGTGACTGCCACCCCGGCAATATATTGTGGACAGACTCCGGCCCGCACATTGTGGATTTCGACGATGCACGCATGGGGCCTGCCGCTCAGGATATCTGGATGTTTCTTGCCGGTAGCCGCAATCATCGTGAAGCAGCACTTTCAGAGTTCCTTGAGGGCTATACCCGCTTTTTTGAATTTGACCTCCGGGAGCTGGCAATGGTAGAGGGGCTGCGCACACTGCGCATGATGCACTATGCAGCATGGCTGGCCCGTCGTTGGGACGATCCCGCCTTTAAATATGCTTTCCCCTGGTTCAACAGCCAGAACTATTGGGAAGAACACATACTATCACTCAAAGAGCAGGCATCTGCCCTGCATGAGGAGCCACTGCAATGGATTTAGTTGTTTGATTCGAGAAATGCTTCCTGCATTTCCATTTTGTCGCTTCGCAGGTACACGCCCTGCTTTGCTTACGGCCTCATTTCATTCGTCCGCCACACATCCGTGTGTGGAATTATTTCGCCATATGCCACTTCTCCTATAACCTTCCGCTTATGGAAAAACGTATTATTGAACTGGAGACAAAACTCTCGTATCAGGATCACACGATTCAGGAACTGAATGATGTGGTAACCCGCCAGCAGAAGCAGATTGATGCTCTGGAACTGCGCATGAAGCGTATCCAGGATCATCTGAAGGCCACCGCGTCTTCACAGCTGGCTCGGCCGGAAGAGGATGTGCCTCCACCACATTACTGAGTTTCAATTAACTCAATGGCATAGCCATCAGGATCTTTTACAAATGCAATTACGGTTGTGCCGTGCTGCATAGGGCCGGGTTCACGGGTGATGATACCGCTTTGAGCTTTGATGGCATCACAGGTTTTGTAGATATCTTCCACACCAATAGCCACATGCCCAAAACCATCGCCAATATCATATGAGTCCGTATCCCAGTTATGGGTCAGCTCAATAACAGCCGTATCAGCCTCATCCCCATAACCGACAAAGGCCAATGTAAAGCGCCCTCCCGGATAATCTTTTCTTCGCAGCAGCTTCATACCAAGGAGTTGCGTGTAAAAGGTGATTGATTTTTCCAGATCTCCAACCCTGATCATGGTGTGCAACAGACGCATATAACCGCTCCTCGCCCTACTTAAGACTCTTCAGGTAGGCGATAAGATTGTCGGCTTTTGTTCCGCTGATCTTCTGTGCCGGCATTTTTGAACGGCCACCACCTGCTTTGGCTACAACCTTTGAGTTCGTGTT
>WSZY01000078.1 GCA_013139875.1 Mariprofundaceae bacterium
AGGGGTCAATTACCCACTCCTGATAGCCATGATATTAATCATCGGAGCTGTGATTGGCGTAGTTGCCATGAAGACGCTGGATAGCCGCTCTGAGACCAAGGCAGTGAAGGTCAAGATTACCAAAGAGCAGTTGGCTGAATTCACTGCGCATGTCGACCAGATGGTTTCCCGATACACGGTCAGGGTGGATGAAAAGGGGTTGCCGGTTGTTCATCCTCCGGCGGGTTCCGAAGTCTATATTCTTGCCCGGAACTATGATTTTGGAAAATTCACGCTGGAGCTTGAGAAAGGCAAGAGCTACCGACTTAAACTTGCATCGAAAGAGGTAAAACACTCCATTTTTGTGCGTGAGTTAAATCTTTGGAGCCGGATCAATACGGGTGAGATTAGTACCATTGAATTCAGACCGGAAAAGGCGGGTACATTCAGTGTGGTCTGTGGTGAGTTCTGTGGAACCGGGCACTCATCCATGGTTGGCAGGCTGATTGTCACTGAATGACCTGTTCCGGTATTGGCGATCCTGAACCAGCATAAAACCAGTATAAAAAAGCTGCTGCGCTGAAAAGGTTGCAGTGCTAAGGTTCGCCGCCATCTAAAAAGACGGGACAGGGTGAAAAAAAATCATGCACAGAGACTACTCACTGCCAAAAGTTGAGGGTGAACAGTTAAGGGTTGCAGCCGGCTGGCTGACAGTGGCAGTTGGCTTCCTGCTCGCATCCGGGGTCTACCCGCTTCTGCTGGCGCTGGCCCGCATGACCTATGAGATGCCATGGAAAGATTCTTTTTCCTTTTACACCATGCTTGTGCTGCATGTCGACTTCACGGTTCTCTGGTGGCTGTTGGCCATTGCAGGAGTGTTCTGGACGCTGAGTTCCAGTGGAAGAGGGCTGGTCTGGAGCAAGCTTGCCATGCTGCTTGTTGTTCTGGGCGGTCTGCTTGCCGGTCTTGCACCACTGCTTGCCGATGCCAATCCACTGACCAACAACTATGTTCCGATGCTTGAAGATAACAGCTACTTCAGAAACGGGTTGCTACTTTTTGGCTCTGGTATTCTTCTTTTAACACTGCGTGCACTTATTGCTGTTTCATTCAGGGATATTTTCAGGCCGGATGAGTCAGGTGCCATGCAATTCGGTGTCTGGAGTGCAGCCCTGGCGGGGCTGATTTCCATTGCCGTACTCATCTGGGCCTTTCTGGTGATGCCGGAAGGTCTTGATGGGCGCTCCTATTATGAGCTGCTCTTCTGGGCAGGAGGTCACATACTTCAGTTTACCCATACGGCACTGATGCTGGTCTGCTGGCTCTGGCTGGCCTCCATCTGCGGGGCAAAGATTCCCGGTGGCCCCGGGCTGGTGATGGGGATGTTTGCGATTGGTGCGCTCTGTGTGTTGATTGCACCGTGGCCGTTTCTAACCCTTGAATTGAGCGATCCTGCATTTACCACCTGGTATGTCTGGTTGATGCGTGATGGCAACGGAATAGCTCCGTTTTTTATCAGCCTGATGGTCTTCTGGGGTGTTATGCAGAGCGGGAAGCTGACAAATAAAAATCACCACCTCTATATGTCACTGCTATTCTCTATCGGCCTGTTTGCACTGGGCGGGATTCTTGGACTCTTTATCGGCGAGAGCAGCACGTTGATCACCGCCCACTATCACGGTTCAATTGTTGCTGTGACGATTGCATTCATGGCCATGACCTACTACTGGCTGCCTCAGTTCGGTTATGCGTCTCCAAATCTGAAGTGGGCAAAGATACAGGTTTATACCTATGCAGTCGGCCAGTTTGCCCACATTGTCGGCCTTGCATGGGGTGGTGGACACGGTATGAAGCGAAAGGTGGTTGGAACCACACAGGATATCGGGGATATCGGGATTGCTTTTATTACACCACAAAATCTGGTTGGGGTCGGGGGTGCTGTTGCAGTGCTCAGTGGCCTTCTTTTTGCCATTGTGATACTTCCGGTTATGATGAAGGGGCGCAACGCCAATGCTTCAGCAGCCGGTGAGAGTGAGGTTTAGAATAGAATAATGGAAAACAGTCAAACCCGAACAGAGAGACAGATTGCCTACTGGCTGCTTTTCGTCTGCATCTCCATTTTTATTATGCTGGTGATTGGCGGTGCAACACGATTGACCCACTCAGGGCTCTCCATGATGACATGGGACCCGCTGATGGGGTGGATTCCACCACTGACCGATGCCCAGTGGCTGGAATCATTCACCCACTATAAGAAGATTCCGGAATTTTATGAGCTTAATCCGAACATGGATATAGCAGGTTACAAGGGCATCTTCCTGCTTGAGTATGTGCATCGGGTATGGGGCCGTCTGATCGGGCTCTTTTTCCTGCTTCCATTCCTCTACTTTCTGTTTGCCGGGAAGATTCAGAAGTCACTTCGCCCGCAGTTGATTGCCATGTTTGCACTCGGCGGGCTGCGGGGAGTGCTGGGCTGGTATATGGTGAGCAGTGGTTTTGATAGCCAGCATGTCAGTCAGTACAGATTAACGGCACACCTGATGGCTGCATTTGCCATTTTTGCATATATGTTCTGGGTGGCTGTCGGGCTACTCTATCCGAGAAGCGAAGCATCTCTTTATGATGTGAAACCACTGCGCCATATGGTTGGCTGGGCAACGCTGCTGATCACAGTCGCCATTGCCGCCGGTGGCTTTGTGGCCGGGCTTAAGGCCGGCTTTACATACAACACATTCCCCCTGATGGATGGCCGTTTCATACCTGAAGGATATGGCATGATCTCCCCATTCTATCTCAACTTTTTTGAGAATATTGCAGCTGTCCAGTTTAATCACCGCATTCTTGCCGAACTGGTACTGCTGTTTGTGGTCGGGCTCTGGTTTCATGCTAAAAAATATGAACTGGCTGACCGGGCAAGGCTTGGTTTCAACCTGATGCTGGTCATGGTCATTGTGCAGTTTGCACTGGGTGTTGCTACACTGGTGATGGTTGTTCCCCTTACGCTGGGGGTGGCCCACCAGGGGGGATCGATGCTGCTCTTTGCAGCGGCTCTGTTCACACTCAGTTCACTGCGCTCACCAAAAGTTTAACTAAAAAGAGACAGGAAAAATGAATTCACTCGAACGACAGGGAACATTTTCACTGGCTGGCATTTATGCCCTTCGCATGTTGGGACTGTTCATGATTCTCCCCGTGTTTTCACTCTATGCAGAAGGCCTTGAAGGTGTCACGCCTATGCTGATCGGCCTTGCGTTGGGAATCTATGGCCTGACCATGGCCCTGTTTCAGATTCCATTCGGCATACTTTCTGATCGTTTCGGACGCAAGCCGATCATTACGATCGGACTTCTGCTGTTTGCCATCGGCAGTGTCGTCGCCGCATCCTCGGACTCGATTATGGGCGTTATCATTGGCCGTGCCATTCAGGGTGCAGGTGCCATTGCTGCGGCAATGATGGCACTTCTTGCCGATCTTACCCGTGAAGAGCACCGCACCAAGGCGATGGCGATTATGGGCGTATCTATAGGGATGTCTTTCACCCTGGCGCTTGTTCTGGGACCGTTTTTAAGCAACATTTTCGGAGTGGCCGGTATTTTCTGGCTTACAGCCGTGCTGGCTATTGCAGGTATAGGCGTGCTTTATCTGATTGTACCTGAACCTGAGCACTGTCATGTGCACCGTGATGCGGAGACCGTTCCTGCCCAGTTAAAGCAGGTGATTTCTGATGGTCAGCTGCTTCGGCTTGATTTAGGCATCATGATTCAGCACGCCATTATGATGGCCATGTTTACAGCGCTTCCTTTTGTGCTGCGTGATTTCCTTGGCCTGCCAAGCGAAGAGCATGCGTGGTTCTACCTTCCTGTCCTCGTGCTCTCGGTATTCGGCATGGTGCCGCTGATTATCATTGCCGAGAAGAAGCAGAAGATGAAAGAGGTGTTTCTGATCTGTGTTAGCCTGATGGTCCTGGCTGAGTGCATGCTTGGTCTCTATCACGACTCACTCTTTGCTGTTGGTGTGGGGATGCTGCTCTTTTTTATTGCCTTTAATGCGCTGGAGGCAAGCCTTCCATCACTGATATCCCGTATGGCTCCTGTTGATGGCAAGGGAACTGCGATGGGTGTCTACTCCACTTCCCAGTTTTTCGGTGCCTTTGTAGGAGGCTCTTTTGGTGGAATTGCCTATGGTGCGTTTGGTGTGCAGGGTGTTTTTTATGCCTGTGCCATTGCAGCACTGATTTGGGTCGTGATTGCAGTCGGTATGCGTGTTCCGGCCTATCTATCCAACCATATGGTTCATCTGGATGAGGCACTGCTTGATGATGGCGGCTCATTGGCTGACCGCCTTCTGAGTGTTACCGGTGTTCATGAGGCCAAGGTAGTTATCGAAGACAGCACTGCTTACCTGAGAATTGATAAGCAGAAATTCAATCCTGAAGATCTGGATAAGGTGCTGGGCTGAGATACTATCCACCCTGCTGTGTAGAACCGGGGCAACACGGTTGCCTCCGACTTTATCAGACTGTACACTAATAATTTATACTAATAATTATTACCCAAGGAGAACATCATATGAAGCTGGCAATGATTGGTTTGGGCCGCATGGGCGGCAATATGGTTAAGCGGCTGGCAGAGGGTGGGCATGAAATCATTGCTTATGATGTTGATGCAGCTCCGGGCAAGGCACTGGAAGCAGAATTCAGCTCTGTGACGGCTGTATCTGATCTGGCCGATCTGATTGCCGGGCTTGAAGCACCGCGAGCAATCTGGGTAATGGTTCCGCATCAGTTTGTTGATTCAAGCATCGCCGCTCTATTGGAAGCGGGCGTTGAAGCCGGTGACCTGATCATTGATGGTGGTAATTCCAATTACAAAGAGGGACAGCGCCGGGGTATTGAGCTGGCAGAAAAAGGTGTGCTGTTTGCTGATTGC
>WSZY01000012.1 GCA_013139875.1 Mariprofundaceae bacterium
GTTCTATTCCTCGTTGTGGTGATAAGTGCAATGCGGCGTGGCGGCAGCCCGGCAGAGCGACAGAGTTAGTGTCGTAACAGGATTATGGATGTAGAGTTTGAGCCCGTTATTTTTTGGGAGTGCTGATTATTTCAGGGTACTCTTCTGCGGTGTGACAAGGAGGATGGATAAATGATTACTGGCTTTTTTGTTAACGCAATGGGATCGCTTGTGCCCACCCTGCTGGCATGTGGCATCACATACCTTCTTTTGATGACCATTAGTGAGCGCAGCCTGGCGTATCGTGCGCTGTTTTTCGCCTTTTTGTTTATCTGGATGGGTTCAACGGTAATCGGCTACATCGTTATAGCCAACAATACAGTATACATCGTTTTTGCCTTTGCAGTAATCGGAACTCTGCTGCTTCTGATTGGCAAAAAGAAGCAGAGTGAAACCGACAGTAAGGATGGGAAACCGGAAGACTCAGCGTAAGTGTGGTCATGAATATGGCCAGAGTGGCATGGGTCAAAGGCTCAGGTAAGGCGGGGATTGTGAAGTTAAAATTTATCCTGAATGGTAGCAGGCATCACACTGATGGCTGAATCCCGTACATATCGATTTTTGGCACTGCTTACGCTGGCTACATGTCTGGCTCTTATTATAATCAGTTCACTGATGCATATCGGCAATGTGGGTATTGGCAGTGCCGACTGGCCTGCTTCTTATGGCCTCATCGGGGAACATCAAACAGCATCAGCATCTTCGGCTATTTTACCGCCCTCCTTTATTGACCGGGCCCATCGTGCCGTCGCCAGTTTCTTGCAACTACTCATTATTGCAGTGTTTATTATGGCATTGCGCCAGCGAAGAAGCTCCGGCATGTCGCTATCTGTACCCTCACTGGGACTTGGTCTCTCTCTCTTCCTTGCGTTTCTTGGCGTCTGGTTTGGTTCTCCTTTACGGTATCCGGCTGTAGTTATTCTAAACCTGACAGGTGGTATAGGCCTGCTGGCTCTCTACTGGTGGTTGGCTCTGGATATTTACAGCATTCGAAAAGTCGGGATCAGGCAGACAACCGGAATCAGAAATCTGGCAGTAGCAGCATTGCTGGTTTTAATCGCAGAGATTCTGCTGGGAGCATGGACCGATGCCTATTATGCAGCCCTGGCCTGTACGACATTTCCGGATTGCCATGGGCAGTGGTTGCCGGGCTCAAATTTATGGACCGGACTGTCCATGCTGGGCACCCTGAATGTTGATGCCTATGGCAAAGTCATCATTGATCAGGCTGTAGCCGCGGATATTCATATGGCACATCGTGTTGGTGCGCTGGTGGCTTTTATCGTAATTTTCTGGCTTGTGATTAAGGCATGGGTTGCAGGAGCCAGGCTTACCAGCGCATCTCTGCTGTTGCTCCTGCTGATTCAGACTGCTTTGGGCATTGCAACTGTTATAGGGGCTATTTCTATCATGCTGGTTGCTTGTCATAGTGTTCTGTCAGCCCTGCTTATTGTCAGTATCCTTACTCTCATTCACCGGGGCTGCTCCGGGCGGCAACTGGCAGATTGTTGAAACAGGCAGCGGGTAACCGGGCACATCTTGATCAATGTCAGGGTCGTCAATGAGGGTGTGCTCTACCCTGCCGCAAAAGTTATGACTGGAGACCGGTTCATGCTAAATTGAGCCGGAGCGCTTGTAGCAGGGACGCTTGAATCAGATTGGTTTTATTCGGATATGAAGGAGTTTTGTTATGCAGTGGAAAAGATATGTATTGGCAGTTGCATTGGCGGGCACAGTATTAATGATTCTGTTTCCACCAACACTGTTCTTTATCGAGGAAACAGCTGAACAGGCGGCAAAATTCCGATTTGAATATATGTTTATTTTTTCAATACCTGATGGTACCCGGATCAACGGTATACTCCTGCTATCACAGTGGTTCGGGCTACTTCTTATTACCGCTATTTTACTCACTTTTTTTGAAACAGGTTCAGGTAAAAGTCTGCTGCCTATTCATAATGCGGAATCAGATGTCGAACCAGATGCCACCACTGAAGATAATGGTAAGGATCAGGAAAAGCAGGAGAAGAAGTAAACCTCCAGCCTCGGGCCGGGGATAACTGCCTAATTTTTTAATATCCTGCGTGTGGGTGGTTCTACCCGTTATCTATATCAATCAATGCTCTCACCCCTGTTCACCACGGTACTGGAGAGCTGTGAACGATTGAACCTTGCCACGCTTACGTGAATTAGCCTTTTTCAGCTGCCTTTTTTATTCTGCTTCATGAGAACTTTATCCTTCAGCGCGGATGGAGATTTAATACCGACAAACACTATCTTTGCATCGCTGTTGCCAGCGGTGTGGAATTCCACATCGCCAACATCAAACATACGTTGAATGGCGGTCTGCTTCACCTGGATGCCTCTAATCTTCTTCAGGCTTATGCGCTCTTGTTTTATAAGCGCGATGATACCCTGCCTGCTTTGAACATGGTCATCGTCGACACTGAATTTCCATTTGTAACGGTTATAAATGATCACCAGCATGATCAGCGAGGTTGCCAGGATATTGAACATGACCTGTATTGCCGGCATATCAAAGAAGAAGGGCATCGATACCAGTATCGTCATGGCGGTGAAAGCTCCCACCTGATTTGACCATGATGGTCTGTCACTGTAGCAGAGTTCTGTCTGGTTCATATGAGATAATACCTTTTTTGAATCAATCAGGTGCGGTATTCCGCATTGATGGTGATGTACTCATGTGTCAGGTCTCCGGTCCAG
>WSZY01000178.1 GCA_013139875.1 Mariprofundaceae bacterium
TATTTTCATTTCTTTCTCCTTATTCAGATTACTCTACTTCGTTTAGATAAAATCTCATAATTCCGGGGACACAGTATTTAATTATTTTTTCATAGGTTCGGGCTTATGTTTAGGCATATCCTCTTCCCCCGAAAATTACGGATACACTGGTCAACCTGTTACTTAATCGGAATCAGCGAAGTACTTTAATAAAATTTTGGCTCTGATTTTTTAAATGGCTTCAGGATGTAGTGTCTTATTGCTCTGCATATGGCACTGAATTTGCACAGATGCCCGAAAAGAGGTTCACCTTTTGGCATCAGCTGTTCACCAGATAAGTAACCGTTGCCATCAACAGCGAAGTAAGAAGCAGAATGGTTATCCAGATGTTATCAGTGGGTTCTTTTTCTCTTTTCATAGGGCGAACTGTCTACCCACAGATAAAAAAGGGATATAGCATAAATATGCTATATTGCGGGCAGGCTAAATATGATACTCGAAATTGATCAGGCCAAGGTTTGCTGCCTCAAACACCGCTTCAGAACGGGATTTTACAGCAAGTTTTCGGTAGATGTTACGGATATGTGACCGGATAGTGTTGGGAGAGAGTTTCAGTAATTCAGCGATTTCATTATAGCGGTATCCTTTGGCAATCAGGCTCAACACTTCACCTTCCCGCCGGGTCAGTTCATCTTCGGCCGGAGTCTGCTGGCCTGCTGGCCTCCCCCCGGCATCAGTTGCAGGAGCGGTGAAACGTTTCAGAAGAAAGCGGGCAACCTTCGGACTGATTGCTGACTCACCACGCATCAATGCAAGAATAGTGTCACCCAGCTCATCAAATGCCTGCTCCTTGAGAAGGTAGCCTGTTGCGCCGGCCTCCAGAGCAGCTACCACGTTCTCCTCATCTTCAAAGACAGTGAGAACCATCACCTCCATCTCCGGATAGAGCTCCCGTGCCTCACGAATAATATCAATGCCACTGCCATCAGGCAGTCCCAGGTCTGCCAGCAGCACATCAGGAGCCCCGCCTCTAAAAGCAGAGCGTGCCTCATTACAGCTGCCAGCCTCACCATAAAGCGTCAGGCCGGGACAACCGTGTATTACCGAAGCGAGATGATCACGTGTCGGTTTTTCATCTTCCAGAAGCAGAACTGTATAAGCTTGTTCAGAACTCATAAGCAGCAGTAGACCACAACGGAGCGTGAGCAGCAATCCCATTCCATCCGTTTCCGGTATGGTGTGGCTGATTGGAATCGAGTGGCATGAATGGTAGTTTTCGGGGAATTTATTTTGAAAGGGTTCTCCATGCCAACACCTCTTACATCAACAGCGTCGACCTCTCTGCTGCAAGAGCAGCTTTCCAGGCGCATTCTCCTTCTTGATGGTGCGATGGGGACCATGATCCAGAGCTATAAGCTGGAAGAGGCCGACTATCGTGGCGATCGCTTTGCCAAGTGTGATAGCGAACTGAAAGGCAACAATGACCTGCTGAGCCTGACCCAGCCACAGATTATCAGAGACATTCACAAGGCCTACCTGGATGCAGGTGCTGATATCCTTGAAACCAATACCTTCAATACAAATTCGGTATCGATGGCCGATTATGGCATGGAAGAGCTGGTTTATGAGTTGAATGTGGCCGGTGCAGAACTGGCAAAAGAAGCATGTAACGAATTCTCAACAACAGAAAAACCGAGATTCGTTGCCGGTGTACTTGGTCCTACATCCCGCACATGCTCCATCTCTCCCGATGTAAATGACCCCGGATTCCGCAACATCACCTTTGATGAGCTGGTTGCCACCTACAAAGATGCAACCCGTGGCCTGATGGATGGCGGTGCGGATATTATCCTGATCGAAACGGTCTTTGATACACTCAATGCCAAGGCTGCTGTTTTTGCCGTCAAAGAGACATTTGAAGAAGCGGGCAGCTCACTACCGATCATGATCTCAGGCACCATTACTGATGCCTCGGGCCGGACACTTTCCGGGCAGACAGCAACCGCCTTCTATAACGCTTTGGCACACGCTGAACCGATCTCTATAGGACTGAATTGTGCCTTAGGTGCCGGTGAGTTACGTCAATACATTGAAGAGCTTTCTAATATATCTTCCTGTGGTATTAATGCCCACCCCAATGCCGGGCTGCCCAACGCATTCGGTGGCTATGATGAGACGCCCGAAGCGATGGCAGAAGAGATCAAAGAGTGGGCCGAGTCCGGTTTTCTGAATATTATCGGTGGCTGCTGCGGTACAGGCCCGGCTCACATTCGTGCTATGGCCAAAGCTGTGGATGGTATCGCTCCCCGCTCTGCTCCGGACCGTGATGTAGAGTGCCGCCTATCCGGCCTTGAACCACTGCACATCGGCAAAGACTCCCTCTTCGTCAACGTGGGTGAACGAGCCAATGTTACCGGTTCAGCCATGTTTAAACGGCTGATTCTTGAGGGTGATTACGAAACAGCCTTGAATGTCTGCCGTGAGCAGGTGGAGAATGGTGCCCAGATTATCGATATCAACATGGATGAAGCGATGCTCGATGGTGAGAAGGCGATGGTCACCTTTCTCAACCTGATCGCATCGGAACCCGATATCTCCAAAATCCCTGTCATGATCGACTCCTCCAAATGGAACATCATCGAAGCTGGTCTGAAGTGCATTCAGGGCAAAGGCGTGGTCAACTCGATTTCTCTGAAAGAAGGTGAAGAGGCATTTATTCACCATGCCAGGCTGCTGAGAAAATATGGTGCAGCCGTTATTGTCATGGCCTTTGATGAGAAGGGTCAGGCCGACAGCTATCAGCGCAAGACCGAGATTTGCGAACGCTCATACAGAGTTCTGACAGAGCAGTGTGAGTTCCCGCCTGAAGACATCATATTCGATCCGAATATCTTTGCCGTTGCAACCGGCATCGAAGAGCACAACAACTATGCCGTCGACTTCATCGAAGCAACCGGCTGGATCAAACAGAATCTTCCACATGCCATGATTTCCGGTGGTGTCTCCAACGTATCATTCTCGTTCCGTGGCAACAATCCGGTACGTGAAGCGATCCACTCGGTGTTTCTCTACCACGCCATCAAACAAGGCATGGACATGGGCATCGTCAATGCCGGCCAACTGGCAGTCTATGACGATCTGCCCGATGAGTTGCGTGAAGCCGTTGAAGACGTGGTGCTTAACCGCCGCGAAGATGGCACAGATCGCCTGCTGGAAATTGCCGACAACTATCGTGGCGATGGCGTGCAGGCGAAGAAGGCTGATGAAGCGTGGCGCAGCTGGGATGTTGCCAAACGCCTTGAACATGCCCTGGTCAAAGGCATCGACAGCTTTGTTACCGAAGACACTGAAGAGGCACGCCAGCTGTTTGATCGTCCGATCGAGGTAATTGAAGGGCCACTGATGGATGGTATGAATGTGGTTGGTGACCTGTTTGGTGATGGTAAGATGTTCCTGCCGCAGGTGGTGAAATCTGCCCGTGTCATGAAAAAAGCTGTCGCATGGCTGATGCCGTTTATTGAAGAGGAGAAGGCCGGTGCTAAGTCCTCCAACGGCAAAATTCTGATGGCCACCGTAAAGGGTGATGTTCATGACATCGGCAAGAACATTGTCGGTATCGTGCTGCAGTGCAACAATTTTGAGGTGATCGATATCGGTGTCATGGTACCTGCCTCTACCATCCTTGAAGAGGCAGAGAAGCATGATGTGGACATTATTGGTCTCTCCGGCCTGATTACCCCTTCACTGGATGAGATGGTACATATTGCCAAAGAGATGAAACGGTTGGGGCGCACCACGCCTATCATGCTGGGTGGTGCCACTACCTCCAAGGCACACACAGCCGTGAAAATCCTTCCGGAGTATGATGAGCCGATTATCTGGGTGAAAGATGCCTCACGTGCCGTTGGCGTGGCTCAGAATCTGATTTCTGAAGCCAATCGTGACTCTTTTGTGAAAGATACCCGTGAGGAGTACGAGAAAGTACGCCTCCTGTATGAGGGTAAAAACCGCCAGACCGAGTTTCTCTCACTGGCTGATGCACGCGCAAACCGTATGGATATCGAGGCGACCCCTGTCACGCCGAACACCACAGGTATTCAGACCTTTGACGATGTCTCCATCACCGAGTTAAGAGATTTTATCGACTGGACACCATTTTTCAGCGCATGGCAGCTCAATGGCGCCTACCCGCGCATTCTCGATGATGAGAAGAAGGGTGAAGAAGCGCGAAAACTGTTTGCCAGCGCACAAAAGATGCTGGATTCGATCATTGCAGAGAAGTGGTTCACCGCCAAAGCGGTGATTGGCCTGTTTGCAGCGAACTCGACCGACGATGACAGTGTGATTGTTTATAGCAACGAATCTCGCTCATCTGAAGCCGCCCGCTTCCACTTCCTGCGTCAACAGCAGGACAAGAAGGACAACCGTGCCAACCTCTGCCTGGCCGACTTCGTTGGCCGCAGTGACGCTGACCATATTGGTGGCTTTGCCGTATCCATCTTCGGAGCCGATGAGAAGGCTGTCGGGTTTCAAAAGGATCATGACGACTACCATGCCATCATGGTGAAGGTGCTGGCAGATCGTCTGGCTGAGGCGCTGGCAGAATGGTTACACAAACAAGTTCGCACGACCCATTGGGGGTATACGGCTGATGAATCACTCTCCAACGAAGAGGTGGTTCGTGAGAAGTATCAGGGCATCCGCCCTGCCGCCGGTTATCCTGCATGCCCGGAACACACCGAGAAGGGCACA
>WSZY01000100.1 GCA_013139875.1 Mariprofundaceae bacterium
CAGCAACTTAGCCAGCATCAGACGACCCCGTTCGCCACCGGAGAGTGCCGAGACACGTGAGTGCAACCGCTCGGTATCAAATAGGAAATCCTGAAGATAGCTGACTATATGCCGTGGTTCAACACCGGCAATATGGACATAGTTGCCACCCTGCGGCAGCAACACATCTCTGATCTTCATCTCCGGATCAAGCTCCCGCATCTGGGTGAGGAAGGCGGGAGCCAGACGCACCCCGTGGCGAACACGGCCATGCTGTGGCTTCAACTCACCGAGCAGCATCTTGAGCAGCGTTGTTTTACCGATGCCATTGGGGCCGATCAGTCCGATCCGGTCACCTGCCATGATCTTCAGGTTCAGGTTACTGGTGATCACCGCCTCATCGAAACTATGTGACAGCTCCACCGCTTCAATCAGCATCTTACCCGGCTTGATGCCACTGGAGACGCGCAGCTCCACATCGCTGCCCCGCAGCCGTCGTGCCTCGCGCTGTTTGCGCAGCTCTTCGAGATTCCGGACACGACCCTCATTACGTGTCCTGCGAGCCGGAATGCCCTGTCGAATCCAGCGCTCTTCATCGGCCAGAAGCTTGTCAAATTTTCTGTGTTGTCGCTCCTCATGTACCAGTTGCTCTGCTTTCTTCTCAAGATATTCGGCATAAGAGCAGGGAAAATAGGTGAGTTTGCCACGATCCAGCTCCACCACCTCCTCTGCAACCGCATCAAGAAAGTAACGATCATGGGTGATGAACATGACGGCACCGGCAAAATCAGCGACAAAATCTTCCAGCCACTCAATGGATGCGATATCGAGGTGATTGGTCGGCTCGTCCAGCAACAGAAGGTCCGGCTCTGCCACTACGGCACGGGCCAGTGCCACGCGTCTGAGCCAGCCGCCGGAGAGTTCACCCACATCACGATGGGCATCCAGCTTGAGGCGGGAGATAGCTGATTCAATACGGGATTTATACTGCCAGCCACCGGTTCGCTCCAGCTCACTCTGCATATGTGCCAGACGTTTCATGGTGCTTTCCGAGGCATCAATCTCCAGTGCCATCAACGCCTCATCATAGGCATTCAGCGAGTCCGCCACCTCACCCAAACCCTCTGATACGACAGAGAAAACAGTATGTCCGGCTTCAAAATGGGGAGCCTGCGGCAGGTAGGCGATTCGAACATCACTACGACAATTAACAGCTCCGGTATCAGGCTCAATTGAGCCGGCAATAATCTTCAGCAGTGTCGACTTACCCTCACCGTTTCGACCGATCAGGCCGATGCGGGCCTGGCGCGAAATACGCAGGGAGACCTCTTCCAGCAGTAGCTGCGGACCATACGCCTTGGAAAGTTTATGCAGTGTGACAATCGGCATTGCCGCACTATAGCGATCTTACCCGGCCATTTCAGATATTATCGCAAACAACGATCAGTGCTGGAATCATTACACATCCAAGCTAAACTCAGGCTGATGCCACTGGTCTTTCATATATTTTCCAAGTTTGCAGCAGTTTTCACTGTTGTTTTTGGTATGTTTTTCCAGATCAACATCGCCCTCTCAGCACCCCAGGAATCTCCAATGAGTATCACCTATGATGGTAAGGTGATTTACTGCAGTGTTGACCGGGTTGATATCTCCGATCAGGCGATCCTCGCCCTGAATCAGGGAACACCGGTCACCTTCGTCTGGAACATCACTATTGAAGAGGTAAATGACTACTGGCTCAACAATAATATTGGTGACATTACGATAGCCCGTCAGGCAATTCCCGATCTGATCTCAAAAAGCCTGATTATCTCTGATGCCAAAAACGGTATCTCCCAAAGAGTGGACAGCATTGATGATGCCATTGAATTTCTCTCCGGGCTTAACCGTTTTCCGATACTCGATCAAAGCCTTCTCAAGCCGGGTGTAACATACAGCATCCAGGTTCACTTCCACATCCAGGAGGGCCAGTTCAGTGATACATGGTGGTCTGAATCCATGAGTCTCGGAACAACAGTAGCAGAGGAAGAGATCACACTGCCATGACCCGATTCATGCGTACGCTTCCACTTCTGATGTCGATCATGCTATGGCTTGTCATCTTTACACTCTGGCCGGATCAGAGGCCCTCTGAAACATCCTTCATCGTCTGGGTCAACATCACCCTGCTGACAATCCTCTCTGTGGTACTGTTGAACTATGGCATCCGACTGCTGCGGGAACAGAAAGAGCGGCGTGCCGGCTCACGGCTTCGTGCCAAGCTGGTGATTGCACTGGTTAGCATGCTGCTGATTCCGACATCCATTCTTCAGGTGACTGCCAATCAGATGGTTGAGAGGGGTATGGATGTCTGGTTCGATGTGCGGGTAGACACACTGCTTGACCGGGCACTCAATCTGGCTCAGGGCTTCTACGCCCGTATCAACAGCGATCTGAAACAGGGGCTTCTCGCCAGTATGAATGATGCCGAGCTGCTCGGCTATGTGGCAACACTGCCAGCCAGCTATGGACTGCTGAACAGACGCATGGCTACCCTGATGCAACATGAGGGGTGGCAAAGTGTTCAGATATTTGATCTTAATGAGCGCCTGGTTGCCTATGTCCAATCCGAGGGCCTCTCCGGACTTGAGTCAGGGGCACTTGAGTTAGAGGCAAAATCAACCCTGGCCCTGGGTCTGGTATCAACCAAGCTGATCACACGCAACAATGAGGAGATTGCAGTTGGTTATGCCCCTCTTCGTGTCCGGCAGAATATTGTCGGCATTCTTCGCGCCGAGATCGTATTGCCGGCAGATGTTGTCAAAAATGCCCGTGCTGTTGAGGCGGACTATCGAACCTACCGCGAACTGGAGCGCAACCGCCAATCGATCCGTAGCACCTTCACCCATGCCATGCTCATTGCCACCCTCATCGTAATTCTTGCCGCAGGCATTGTGGCGGTCGGATTTGCAAGACGCCTTACATCGCCGATCGGAGA
>WSZY01000007.1 GCA_013139875.1 Mariprofundaceae bacterium
ATTTTATTAAAATAGCTATTGAGCATGGAGATAACATCCTCCGGCTCCATATGTTCTGATACCGTTGTAAATCCCCTGATATCGGCAAAAAGAATGGTTGCCGTGCACTCCACATTTTCAAAAGCGGACTTCTTGTTACGGATCAGCTCATCAACCATATCCTTACCTACATACCTGCCCAGATCAGCCCTGATCAGTGCCTCCTCTCTGAGTCTCTTTTCGAAGACTTCCAGGTCATTCATATAGGAGATCATTTTCGCCGTGATCTTCTGGGCGTGTTTTTTGTGTCGCTCCTGTTCCCCGATAATGGCATTGAAACCACGTGTCAGCATATGGATCTCTTCAAGGTCGCTCTCTTTTGTCGGCAGCTTCTCGGTTGCGCCATCATGAATAGCGAATCCGATTCTTTCGGCCAGATATTTCAGGCGTGTTGAAAAAGTCTCGATCATCAGGGCACCCAGCAGGATCAGAATCAGCGTCAGACCAAGGATGTTGATGATGGTGTAGGTAATATCGGCTTTAACCTCAGAAATCAGATAGATTCCAGTCAGGTAGGGGAGCAGGCAGATAAGCCCGTAGAGCATCCAGGCAGACCTGTGGAAGCTCTGACGGTGTGTTGGCCTGGTCGGCAGTAGTTTGGTGTCCAATGTGGTTATATCACTCGCTTTCGCCAATAATGCTATCAAAATCCAGCAGGTCGTCCAGACGTAGCCCGACAGTTGTCTCACCCTCCCCCAGTTCCTTCATCGAGGCCACCTTGCCTGCTCCCTTTACCTTGGCATGCAGCGAACCGGCGCCCGGAAGCCGAATGGTTATATCAACCCTGTCTCCAATCGAATAACGTTCCGGATGGGTCGTGATAAAGCTCGCCCCCCCACCCGAGATATCCCTCAGAACAGTTGTTTCACTGTAGCCATCGGCAAGGTTCACCTCTGCGTTCAGTGATACACTGTAGCGTTCAAATTCTCTCTCTTTTTCATGATCAACAGCCATAAGCACTCCCCACTGATCGGAATATAGCTGATCAACGGGGGTTTTGCCTAGTCGCAGCAAGAAACTCCGCCCTGCCAATCTCTCTGGCGCCAAGCCTCTCAAGGTGTCCGGTGTGAAACTGGCAGTCGATCAGCTTCCACTGCTCCCGCCTTGCACGCTCAACCAGCTGGGCCAGCGCCATCTTTGAACCATCGGTTTTCCTGCTGAACATCGATTCGGCAAAAAAGACCCGGTTTAACAGTACACCGTAGAGGCCACCAATCAGTTCAGTTCCCTCCCACACCTCAACGGAGTGAGCATGGCCCAGTTCATACAACTTCCTGTATGCGCTGATCATCTCAGGAATGATCCATGTGCCTGACTCACCCTCTCTGGGAATCCCGGCACAGGTTTGTATTACCAGTTCAAATGCCTCATCCCATGAAAAGCGGTGCTTCTGCTGCTTCATTCTTCTGGCAAGGCGCCGACTGCAATAAAAATCATCGGGGAACAGCACCATGCGTGGATCGGGAGACCACCAGAGCACCGGATCACCTTCGCTGAACCATGGGAAAATACCCCGGCTATAAGCTGCCAGAAGCGTCTCAGAATCCAGACTGCCACCGACAGCCAGAAGGCCCTCTTCATTTGCCTGTGACGGATCAGGGAACTGAATGGTCATGTTTGACTCTTTTCGCAAAAGCAGCTGCCACTTCAGTCAACAGGGCTTCAGCCCGCAACATGGCATTTTCAGAGCTTAAATCATCAGGTTGAGCCGAAAGAATCAAATCAAACTGCTTCGACAACTGATCGCGGGCATTTGTTTCAACAGAACCGGAGAGCAGAGCAGTGGGAACCCCTGCACTTTTTGCCTCGTCTGCAACAACCACAGGTAGTTTCCCGTTCAGGGTTTGCAGATCGGAACACCCCTCACCTGTCACAACCCAGTCAGAATCTTTTAATCGCTCTCTGAAGCCGGTCATATCCAGCACAAATGCTGCACCGGAGACCGCTTCACCACCAATCAGCATCAGGGCATAGCCCAGCCCGCCAGCTGCGCCGGCCCCCTCCTTTAACCGCGGGTCAAAACCGAATGCACCGGAACAGATATCTGCAAAACCTGAGACTGCATGATCTATCCCTGCAACCTCAGACTCATCCACACCCTTCTGAGGCCCGTAAACAGCCGTAGCACCATTTTTACCACAGAGAGGCGATGCCACATCAGTCAAAATGGTGAAACTGCACTCAGAGAGGCGTCTATCCAGATTAGAGATGTCAATTCTGTTTAGCGTTAGCAGCCCCGACAGTGATGGTTCAACTTCCATTCCATTCTGGTCCACTGCTCTCAGCCCAAGCTTCATCAGCATGCCCAGCCCTGCATCGTTGGTAGCAGAGCCACCCAGAGCAACAATGATGTCCCGTTTTCCCTCATCCAGGGCCTTAAGGATTGCATCCCCGATGGCTGAACTTCCCCGCTTTTCGACAGGCAGGGAGAGCATCTCAGGGAGATTGAGGCCAATCAGCTCCGCCGACTCAATCAGACAGTGATCATCATCAAGATGAGGCCTTAGAAGCTCTGCCGTCCCCTCACCGCCATCGGCTAAAGGGCACAAAATCAGCTCTGCATCCGAAATGACACTATGAATTCCCCTAGCTATCACTTCAGATGCATGCCCCGCCGTCAGT
>WSZY01000141.1 GCA_013139875.1 Mariprofundaceae bacterium
GAAATACTGGAGAAGAATGGCAGTAGCTATAAACTTGTCACTACGAGAGTCGATAATCGTGTGCGTGCAGCCGTGTTGACTGAGACGCCTCTTGATCTGGCCCGCTGGCTGGAGATGAATCGGATTCCAAAGCTGGGCATTTAAGGAGCCTCTGAGCCGGCACCTCCCGGGCTCATTGCCCGCCATATCCATAGTCTGTACGGATAGCCTGACTTCTTCGGGCTGTTTCTGAATCTTCTGATAGATTTCTATATTGATCGCTGTAACATGACCGCTGCTTTAGGTGCTTTTGTGATGATTCTCATTACGAAGTGAAACGGGAAACCGGTGACGACGCATGCGTCCATTCCGGTGCAGCCCCCGCTACTGTAGGCCTGACAAAGCTGTTTGAAACGCCACTGATTTTACTATCGGGAAGGCATGGACAGCTGAGGATGATGGCAAGCCAGGAGACCGGCCTGATGCGAGAAACCTACGGGTTTCAAATCGGGTTGGGCCTCGGTGGGAGGTTGATGCTGGGCTTGGCGGCCTGTTGGCAGCTTATCTCATGCTCTCTATTTCTACCGGTTCGATCCGCATAAATATATGCGCGGCGGGCGCGGAGAAAATCATGAAATACAAACTATCTGTTTTTACCATACTACTTGTTGGCATGGCTGCATCAGCACATGCAGTGGATGTTGGCGATATCAACGTCACATCCAGTCGGGCAGAGTCGGCAATAGCCTCCTCATCAAACACTGTAACGCTGATTGATCGTAAGAGCATCGAACGGGCTCACGTTGAAAATGTTGTTGACCTACTGAAAGGGCAGCCGGGTATTGTTGTCTCTGATACCAGCGGTGTTGGTGCCAAGTCCCAGGTGGATTTGGGTGGTTATGGTGAAACAGGCGCAGCTAACAGCCTGGTTCTGATTGATGGCCGTCGGGTAAACAGTCCTGACCTCTCCGGTACTGACTGGACACAGATACCTGTTGATCAGATTGAACGTATTGAAATTGTGCATGGCGGTGGCTCAGCCCTGTATGGTGATGGCGCTGTTGGTGGTGTAATTAATATTATCACACGTATTCCCGAAGCAGGGGGGCATGTTGCGGTCAGTGGCGGAAGTTTCGGAAGCTATGCCGGAGCCGTGAGCGCAGGGATTGATTCGGACAATGCTCGTGCCGAAGCCAATCTGTCGACGGCTAAAACCGATGGTTATCGGCAGAACAGCCTGTTTGAACGTTTTGATGTCGGGGCAAGAGCTGAATCAGATTTGAGTTCCAGTCTTAGCGTTCGTATTGCCGGCAACTACCATCGTGACAGAACCGGACTACCCGGCCCATTAACTGCAGCAGAGGCGGCTGTTGACCGCAAGCAAAGCAACAACCCGGATGACTTTGCTCAAACCAGAGACAGCTTCGCAGATGCCGGTATCGGCTGGTTGAATAACGGGCTGGAACTTGATCTCTCCGGTGGACTTCGTGACAGAAAAACACATGCGGAATATGTGAGCTTCGGCGGCACCAGTGATAGTGCCATTCGTACTCAAAGCCTGCGCCCAAAAATTATCTACACTGTTCAGGGGAATCTACCCGTCCGACTATTGGTAGGTGCTGACCTGGACAGAAGCCGTGGAAATTTTGAATATGGGGGTGCTTTTCCATTGCCGGCAACCTCCATTAAACGTGATCGCAGTGGTGTTTACGGGCAATTCGAGATTGGCAGTGAAACAGGGCGCTGGAATGGCAATCTCGGCCTGCGATCCGAGCATGTGAGAGACAGGTTTTCACAGGCGGCAACGAGTGAGGTCTCCAGCCGTAAAACAGCATGGGATTTGGGTGGGACACTGCTGTTGACGGATGCTCTACGTCTGCGTTTGTCATCAAGTCAGTCGTTCCGGTTTCCACTGCTGGATGAGCGTTATTCATTTTTCAGCGGCACGGTGGACAGGGTGCTGAAGCCACAAACCGGTAGACACTACACGGCGGCCTTGCGCTACGGTTTTGAACATACATGGCTGGAAGCATCATTTTTACGAGCCGATCTCAGGGATGAAATTTTCTATAACCCTATCGGTGGTTTCGGATTCGGGGCCAATGAGAACTATTCAGATCAAACACGGCATGATCTGTTGATGCTGGCGGGCCATTGGAAGGGTGGTGATATGTTTCAGTTTGGCGGCAATGTAACCCTTAGTGATGCAACATTCCGTGGAGGTGTCTATGATGGCAATGCCATTCCGGCAGTGGCAGCTATTCGTGCGGCTGCTGACTGGACGGCTGACTGGAGCAATCTACTGCAATCGGTGTTGAGGCTGACTTATGTTGGCAGTTCTTATCTGATTAGTGATCAGGCCAACGCCCGGTCACAACTCCCTGCTTATCTGCTCGTGGATGTTGTCATGAGTTATCATCTGGCAGGTATGGATCTGTTTGCACGTATCGATAACCTGACCAACAGGAAATACAGCAGTTATGGTGTCTGGTCATCTTTCTCAGGTGACAACTTCTATCCGGCAGCGGGAATCGGCTTGCGTGCGGGAGTAAGTTATCAGTTCTGATTTTCGGCTCTGGCCATGGGTGGCGGCAAGTGCTGCCATTCATGTAGCCGTTCTGCTTTGGCCCGGTGATATGAAAGCGCCGGTTACGCCTGCTGCCGAATTGGTTGTGGAGGTATCTCTGACTGAAGTCATAAAGCCTGCAGAGGTTCAGAAAGCAGTGTTACAGCGCCCGGTAGAAAGCAGGGTTGTTGCCAGTAAAGTGCCTGATCCTGAGCCACAGAAAAACATGCCGCCTGCTCAGATATTGCAGGCCACTACCAGACAGGACATGGCCCTGGATAGTGACCATTCAGCAAGGGAGTCTCTGATCCGAAATCATCTGGAGCGTTTTAAATACTACCCCTCCTCCGCACGTCGTCGGGGGATTATAGGCGAGGTTGAGGTTGCCTTTGAATTGAATGATCGGGGAGAGGCTGGAGAGCTGAAAATTTTGAGCGGTTCCGGTTATACCGTGCTTGACAGGGCTGCGCTGAAAACAGTGCGTCGTGCCGAGCCATTTCCTGCAGACGGGGGTGACTTCCAGTTCCGTTTGCACTTTCGTGCCTCATGATACGGGCTTTGTGGCTCTGCATATCTGTCTGTCTGTCGGCATGGCCCGTGCAGGCAGGGGAGCGGATACTGGCGCTCTCACCACATGCATGTGAAATACTGGCAGCAATCGGGGCAGTGGATGAGATAGTCGGTGTTGTTGAGTATTGTGATTATCCCGAAGTGCTTAAGCTGCTGCCCGGTGTTGGTGGATACAACAGGATTCATGTCGAATCAGCCATGTCACTTAAGCCGACACTGGCAGTGGTGATGAATGACGGAACGAAAGCCGTAAAAAAACTACGCAAACTGGGCGTGCCTGTTGTTGTCAGCAACCCGACCAACATCAATGGCATGCTGGCTGAAATCAGACGGTTGGGGGTATTGAGCGGGCACGCTCAGGAAGCAGAGATGTTGGTGGAACGGCTTGAGCAGCGTCTTGATACGCTGGATGCTTTGAAAGCGGATACCTTGAAAACAAAAGGACGGATTCCGGTTTTTTATGAAATCTGGCCGAGCCCGCTCATAGCAGCCGGTGGAAGCAGTCTTATTCATGATCTGCTGGATCGGGCGGGGCTTGAAAATGTGTTTGCTGATCTTCCCATGGAGGGGCCGCGGGTTAATGTTGAAGCGGTGATTCGTGCAGCTCCGGAACTGATTATTATTCCGGCCGAAAACCGTAATATTTTAGAGCGAAAGAGGTTCTGGAAACAGTGGCTGGGCGAAGATGTCAGTCTGATCTCCGTGCATGCTGATCTGCTGCACAGGCCGACCCCCCGGCTGATTGACGGTCTGGAAGAGCTGATGGAACAGATCAGCAGGTTACCTGCACCACAGGCGATTGATCATGAATAGCGGGAAAATATTCGGCTCTGTTATCCTCTCCCTGATTCTTGTTTATGTTGCTTTGGGGGCAGGGGAAGCATGGATTAATCCTTTTTCTCCTGCGTCTGCGATGGAGCAGACGATTCTGTGGGAGTTACGGATTA
>WSZY01000053.1 GCA_013139875.1 Mariprofundaceae bacterium
CAAGTCCCGACTCTTTCAGCGCTGCACTGCAATCACGGAAGGCACCCACACCGGGAAGAACAATACGGGAGGCGTTGCCCAGTTCTTCCGCTGTTTTAACCAGTTGAACCTTTCCGCCTGCATGCTCCAGAGCCTTGGCAATGGAGTGCATGTTGCCCATACCATAATCTATTAATCCGGTTTTCACTCGGCTTCAGGCTCCTGCCTTCCGCCTTTTGCCACTCCGCAAAAGCGCGGTTTTGCTGCGTTCACGGACTCACGATGTTCGCCCGCCACCCATTCATGGGTGGGGGTGGTGGTTTTGGTCATGCCTTACAGCGCTCCCTTTGTTGAAGGGATGTCTGTAACACGTGGATCAGACTCAACGGCCATGCGAAGTGCCCGGCCAAATGCCTTGAATACGGTCTCGATGATGTGGTGGTTGTTGTTACCGCGTATGGCATCAATATGCAGCGTTATCCGGCCATGGTTGCTTATTGCCTGGAAAAATTCCTTGAACAGCTCCACGTCAAAACCGCCTACCGTCTCTTTTGGAAAGCTGATGTGGTACTCAAGTCCGGGGCGGCCTGACAGGTCAAGCACGACACGGGAGAGCGCTTCATCCAACGGAACATAGGCATGACCGTAGCGGACGATACCTGCCTTGTCTCCCACTGCTTCACGCAGTGCTTCACCCAGACAGATGCCAATATCTTCAACCGTGTGGTGACCGTCAATCTCCAGATCACCCTTGGCGTCAATGGTCAGATCAATCAGGCCATGGCGGGAAATCTGTTCAAGCATATGATCCAGAAAAGGGATGCCGCTGCTCAGCTCTGATTTTCCACTACCATCCAGATCCAGTGACAGTTTAATGGATGTCTCTTTGGTGGTGCGTTCAATGGTGGCGCTTCGACTCATGCCAGAATCTCCTTCAGTGCAGCTATCAGTGCACGATTCTCTTCCCTGCTGCCGATCGTGATACGCAGACAGTTTTTTAGCAAGCCACCATGGCTGCCCATGTTCTTGATCAGGATATTTCCCTGTTTCAACTGCTCAAAAATTTCATCACTGTTTTTGATGCGAAGCAGGAGAAAATTGGTTTGGGATGGAAACAGTTCAATGCCGTCTACGGCTGCCAATACTTTGCTTACCTTTTCGCGCTCGCTGCATATCTCTTCTGCCTGCTTCTCAAACACTGAAAAATGATCCAGAAAAAAGTCCGCACTGGCCTGAGTCAGGCTATTGATGTTGTAGGGCAGGCGAACCTTGTTCAGTTCACTGATGGTTTTTGCATCGCCCAGAAGGTAACCCAAACGCAGGCCTGCCCAGCCGAGTTTGGAGTAGGTTCTCAAAATAAGAACGTTCGGAGCAATCAGGTCTGTGTGGGTTCTGTCAGCGAATGGAAGATAGGCCTCATCGATAATGAGCAGACCGCGAAAGCCGGCTGCAATTTTCCTGATAGTGGATTCAGACCACATATTTCCTGTCGGGTTATTCGGGCAGGCAAGGAACGCAATCGATGCCTTCTCTCTTGTGCAGAGTTGCAGGAATTTATCCGCATTCAGCGAGAAGTCGTTTTCGAGAGGGATGGTGGCTACAGGCCGTCTGAACCAGCGTGAAATCAGGTCATACATGACAAATGTAGGAGAGGGTGAGGCACATGCACCGGTATCTGCAGCTACCAGGAGCATCTGAATGATTTCATCTGAGCCGTTACCGAGAAGTACCTGATCCGCATTCAAGCCATCTTTGGCTGCAATCTTTTCACGCAAAGTGTGCATATCTGCATCCGGATAGCGGTTAAGCTCAACTTCACCAAGCCGTTTTAACCATGATGCCTTGAGCTTGTCCGGTAGCGGGAACGGATTTTCCATGGCATCGAGCTTGATCATGCCGGAAGAGTCCGGCACGTGGTAGGCAGCTAACGCCTTGATATCTTTACGAATCAATTTGATTTTTCCGCATGCATGGGAGCGTTGACTCGGATCATCCATGATTCTCGCCCTTCGGGCGTACTCCGTGCGTCCAAACGGCTATCCTGCCTTTTTGTCTGCCCCGTATCTGGCACTAAAAATATCACCTCACTAGTCCTTATCAGCCAGACGGAGTTCAATGGTAAGTGCGTGAGCCTGCAGACCCTCGCGGTGTGCCAGATGTGCTGCGGCTGGCCCTACAGTGCGGACAGCCTGTCTGGTTGCACGGATCACGCTGCTCTTTTTCTGGAAGTCATAGACACCCAGTGGTGAGGAGAAGCGGGCAGTACGGTTGGTGGGCAGTACATGGTTGGGCCCCGCAATAAAATCACCAAGTGCCTCCGGCACAAAGTGGCCAAGAAAGATGGCACCGGCATGCCTGATCATGGGCAGGATTGAGTCCGGATCATCCATCGCCAGCTCCAGATGTTCAGGTGCGATGATGTTGATCACATCCGCAGCCTCTTTTAGCGACTGAACATGGATCAGTGCGCCGTGTGCCTTGGCGGATGCGCGGGCAATGTCCGCCCGGGGAAGTGTCTCAAGGTGTTTCTCAATGGCTGCATCAACTGCATCAATCAGATCAGAGTCTGTTGAGATAAAAATACTCTGGGCGGCTTCGTCATGCTCCGCCTGAGAGAGGAAATCGGCAGCCAGCCACTCCGGGTGACCTCCATCGGCAATGATGGCGATTTCAGATGGCCCTGCAATCATATCGATACCGCATCTGCCGAACACCTGACGTTTGGCAGCGGCTACAAATTTGTTACCCGGCCCAACGACCTTGTCGACTGAAGGAATAGTCTCCGTTCCATAGGCAAGTGCTGCAACGGCCTGTGCGCCGCCGACTGAAAATGCACGCTGTACACCACTCACCCATGCGGCAGCCAGTACCAGATCATTGAGTTCGCCTGCAGGTGTCGGAACCACCATGATAATCTCTTCCACGCCGGCAACTTTTGCCGGAATGGCATTCATCAATACGGAAGAGGGGTAGGCAGCCTTGCCGCCCGGAACGTAGAGACCAACCCGATCCAGCGGTGTGATCCGTTGGCCAAGGGTAAGGCCTGCATCATCGGTATATTCCCAGTCTTCCTGCTTCTGATGCTCGTGGTAGGAACGAATGCGCTCTACGGCCAGTTCAAGTGCCTGACGATCCTTGTCAGATATAGCGTTCCATGCGGTCTCCATACGGTCACGACTGATTTCGAGTCTCTCAGTTGTGCATTCCCAATGATCAAATCTGGATGTGTATTCACACAGTGCGGCGTCACCACGCTGTTTCACATCGCGTAGAATATCTGCAACCAGATTCTGTATGTCATCACCGGTATCTGTTTCCCGCGACAGCAGTGTGTCCAACTGTTCATGGAAACCGGGTTGAATAGAACTAAGTCGAAGAATACTCACAGGAACTCCTCAGGATGCGCTGTTGCGATCAACAGCTTCACGAAGATTTTCTATAATAGGCTGAATCAGCGCTTTTTTTGTTGCAAAACTTGCTGGATTAACAATCAGCCGGCTGGAGATATCAAACATTGTCGTCTCTTCGACGAGCCCGTTGGCGCGCAGGGTATTGCCTGTCTCGACAACATCGATGATCCGCTCTGCCATACCCACCAGTGGTGCCAGCTCCATTGAGCCGTAGAGATGAATGATCTCAGCCTGCACACTCAGTTTGAGAAAGTGCTGTTCGGCCAGATAATCATATTTTGTTGCGATACGGATTCGGCTTCCCTCTTTGGGAGCCCCCTTCTCCACAAGCTCTTTCGGGCCGCAGACACATAGCCGGCAGACACCGATTTTCAGGTCAAGAGGCTCATAAACATGTGGACGGTGTTCAAGCAGCAGGTCACGTCCGGAGATACCGATATCGGCAGCACCCCGCTCAACATAGGTGCAGACATCAGCTGCACGGATAATCAGGAAGCGAACCATGGTTCCGTTGATGGTCGGACCATCCACCATCAGTTTGCGGGTTTTTCTGACGTCCTCTTTGGGGACAAGGTTCGCATGCTCCAGCAGCGGCAATGTATCATCAAGAATACGCCCTTTTGAGAGAGCAATGGTGAGTGTTCTGCTATTGTCAGGCATAGAGAGGAACCGCTCCTGTCAGTGAATCTTTACCGGCACTCTGGCGCTTAATATTGGCGCCAAGCTTCATGAGTTTTTCTTCAATGCGTTCATAGCCACGGTCAATGTGATAAACACGGGAAATGACCGTCTCACCTTCTGCAGCAAGCCCTGCCAGAACAAGACTGGCCGATGCACGCAGGTCTGTGGCCATCACCGGGGCACCGGAGAGCTTCGGAACACCTTTTACAATGGCAATGTGGCCATCGAGCTGGATATCCGCACCCATGCGAACCAGCTCCTGCACATGCATGAAACGATTTTCAAAGATGGTTTCACTGATGGTGCTTGTGCCATCAGCAATAGCCATCATTGCCATAAACTGAGCCTGCAGGTCGGTCGGGAAACCGGGGTGGGGCATGGTACTGATATTCACAGACTTGAGGCGACTGTCTGCCCTGCAGCGAATCCATCCTTCACCTGTTTCAACAGTGGCTCCGGTCTCACTTACCCGTGCAAGGAAGGCTTCAATATCACTGGCTTCGGCCATAG
>WSZY01000130.1 GCA_013139875.1 Mariprofundaceae bacterium
CCAACGTGATTCCCGTCGATTCAGGCAGTGCCACCCTGAAAGATGCGTTGAATGAGGCGATGCGTGACTGGGTAGCCAGTTGCGAAAACACCTTCTACATCATCGGTACCGTAGCCGGGCCACACCCCTATCCACTGATGGTGCGTCAATTCCATGTCATCATTGGCCAGGAGGCCAGAGCACAGTGTCTGGCTCAGACCGGAAAACTGCCTGATGTTGCAGTCGCATGTGTCGGCGGAGGTTCCAATGCAATGGGGTTGCTGCATCCGTTCAGGGATGATGATGTTCGTCTGGTTGCCGTAGAGGCTGCCGGTCATGGTCTTGAAAGCGGGGAGCACGCCGCTTCGCTGGCCGCCGGAAGACCGGGTATCCTGCATGGCAACCTTACCTACCTGCTTGAAAATGATGAGGGACAGATTCAGGCAACCCACAGTATTTCGGCAGGCCTGGACTATCCGGGTGTTGGCCCTGAACTGGCTGCGATGCTGGAGGATGGGGATCTTGATCTGGATACGGCGACTGACTCCGAAGCACTGGAAGCATTTAAAACGCTAACCCGTAGCGAAGGTATCATTCCGGCACTCGAGTCGAGTCATGCACTGGCATCAGGTATACGCATAGCAGCCGGGATGAAGCCCGACCAGACCGTTCTGATTAACCTCTCCGGCCGTGGAGATAAAGATATGAATACTGTGTTCAACCTGCTGCATGATGAGATTGAGGCAGGCAAAGCATGAGCCGCGACCGTATAGCAGAGTGCTTTGCCCGCTGCCGCGCTGAAGGCCGTAGCGCGCTGGTTGGTTATCTGACTGCGGGTGACCCTGATGTTGCAACCTCGGAGGAGCTGCTGCTGACGCTGGCAGACAAAGTGGATATTCTGGAGATCGGCATGCCCTTCTCCGATCCGATGGCCGATGGTCCGGTGATACAGGCTGCCAGTGAACGTGCACTGGAGGCAGGCACTTCAATCAGGGATGTTTTTGCACTGGCTGCAAAGGTTAACAGCAGCTGTCCGGATACATCTATTATACTGATGGGGTATGCCAACGTTCCCTATGCCCTGGGCTTTGAACAGTTCTCGGAACAGGCCGCCAACGCAGGTGTTGATGGCGTTCTGATTGTCGATCTTCCCCCTGAAGAGGGTGCTGTTTGCGACCATGCACTGAAGAAAAACGGGCTGCACCGTATCCTGCTACTCTCACCCACATCATCGGATGAGCGAATAAAGCTTGCATCTGATGCCGCAAGCGGCTTTATTTACTATGTGTCATTAACAGGAATTACCGGTGCCGAGATGGGTGAGACTGCTGCTGTTAAGCAACAGGTGGAGAAAATACGTTCATTTTCCAGCCTTCCAATCTGTGTTGGCTTTGGTATAAAAACTGCTGAACAGGCCGCAAAGGTTGCAGCATTTTCAGATGGGGTGGTTATCGGCAGCCACTTTGTTGCCCAGATTCCACAGCACAGTAATGATCGTGGCGCAATGGTGGCAGCACTGGAAAAAGCTGCATCTTCCATGCGCAGTGCTGTTCGAAAGGGGAGAGTATGAGAATCAAAGTACTTGGCTGTTATGGCGGTCAACTCCTCGGATTTCACCTGACATCATTTCTGGTGAACGGCTCGATTCTTCTCGATGCAGGCTCTCCTACAGAGGCCCTCACTCTGAAAGAGCAGAGCGCTGTGAATCATATCTTCCTCTCTCATACGCATCTGGATCACATCAAGGATATTGCATTTCTGGCAGACAACCGTTCACTTAAACGGCTGTCCGGTGATAGAAGTAACAACATCGTCATTCATAGTCTTCAGGAGAACCTGGACATGCTGAAAAAGCATTTCCTCAACAATCATATCTGGCCCGACTTCACCTGTCTGCCCAGTAAAAAAGATCCAACCCTCTCCCTGCATGCCATTCAGCCAGAGGAGACTGTTGAGGTGGATGGTCTGAAAATTACAGCCATTCCGGTCAATCATCCTGTCCCCTGCACCGGCTTCCTGCTGGATCAGGGGGATACCCAGTTTATCTACTCTGCCGATACCGGCCCAACAGAGCGGCTTTGGGAAATCGCCAATGCGCAACCCAATCTTAAAGGTGTCATTATTGACTGCTCCTTCCCGAATGCCTTCCAGCATATCGCCGATATCAGCGGACACCTGACAGCAAAGGGAATGGCTCAGGAACTGCGAAAACTGGATAGATTTGGGAAAATTCCGGTCTACCTGTATCATATGAAACCCGAGACCCTGAATGTCATGGCTGCCGAGGTTGAGGCCGAGAATATTCCTCACCTCCGCATGCTGACACAGGTTGATGAACTGCTTATTTAAGGAAGCTCTGAATCAATCCGAGCTTCCTTGCGGACCATGGATGGGCCGCCAAAATCAACTGTGCAAACATTTGATTTTGTGAGTAAAGGCGAAACCATGCTTTTGCCTTTACGACTTGAATAAATGCATGGAAGCATCTGTTCAGAGATCGCTTAAAAAACAAAAGAGAGGAGAACCATGAGCTGGCTTACCCGTTTAATAGAGAGTCCCAAAAGCATCCTCTCCTCATCTGATAGCTCCAGCACACCGGAGGGGATGTGGTTGAAGTGTCCCGGTTGTACGGAAACTCTCTACCACAAAGAGCTGGTTCGTTCGATGATGGTCTGTCCAAAGTGCGATCACCATTTCCGCATCGAAGCAGACAAGCGAGCCGCCTTCCTTTTTGATCCGGAAACCTACGAAGAGCACGATGCTGCACTGAAATCAGTGGACTCACTCAACTTTAAAGATAAAAAACGCTACAAAGACCGTATCAAAGAGGCTAATAAAAAGGCTGGAGATAGTGATGCAGTCCGTAACTACCTGGGTGATATCAAAGGGCAGATGACTTCCGTCTCTATTTTTGACTTCACCTACATGGGCGGGAGCATGGGCTCGGTGGTTGGTGAGAAAATTGCACGTGGCATGGAGCGTGCCATTGACCGTCGCTGCCCGTATCTGCTGATTACTGCTTCCGGTGGTGCCCGTATGCAGGAGGGCATCCTGTCCCTGATGCAGATGGCAAAAACATCCTCTGTTGCCAATCGCCTCAATGAATCCAAGCTTCCATTTATCTGCCTGTTAACTGATCCGACCATGGGTGGTGTGTCGGCATCTGTTGCCTGGCTTGGTGACGTGATTCTTGCAGAGCCTAAGGCGTTGATCGGTTTCGCCGGCCCCCGGGTCATTCAGGAGACGGTGGGTGAAACACTGCCACAGGGATTTCAGCGTGCTGAGTTTTTGCTGGAACATGGGCTGGTCGACGATATTGTGAGCCGCCGGGAACTACCGGAATATCTGAAAATACTTTTCGAACATCTGATGCACCGTGCCTACCGGCAGGCCGTCTAACCCCCTTTTTAAGCGGAATTTCCGCAAAGAGCCAGCATGTATCATCCTGAACATAAGCCCGTTGAAGTAGAGGCGTGGCTGACCCGGCTGGGCCGGCCATCAGCAGACCGTGATTACAAGCCCGGCCACCAGCGCATGCGGGAGCTGCTTCAACCGCTTTCCATCAAACGCCCGAAACTTCGCATCCGCATTGCCGGAACCTATGGAAAAGGCTCGACCGCCTTTATGCTCTCCCACGCACTACAGGCGTGTGGTATGCGGACAGGGCTCTATACTTCGCCGCATATTCAGCACTTTAGTGAACGCATTCGTATCAATGGAGCCCCCGTTTCCGGGACAACACTTGGCACGCTGATGCAGACGCTGATGCCAGTTGCATTGAAAGCGGGTGCTTCATATTTTGAGGTGGCAACTGCACTTGCCCTGAAATGTTTCAGTGATAGCTGTGTCGATGTGGAAATTCTGGAAGCGGGCGTTGGGGCAAGGCTGGATGCCACCACGGCCGTTGAAGCGGATATGGCTCTGATTACACCTATCGGCCTTGATCACCAGAACTGGCTTGGTGACAGGCTGGCTGACATTGCTGCAGAGAAGGCGCATGTCTCAGATGGATGCTTATGGTGCATCAGTGCTCCACAGGATGATGAGGTGAGATCAATTCTAACAGCGTATAATCCCGATACTCAGTTTGTGGATCAGCAAGCAACGATTGAAACCACTGCCTGCGGGCAGCATCAGCAGAAAAACGGTGCTCTGGCCTTTGCAGCAATCAGGCAGCTCGCCGCATCGAATATGATCGATAGCAGACGGATCAATGATGCAAAACTGGCCATTGAACAGACCGATATCCCCGGGCGCCTGCAGCGAATCCAGGCGGGCAGGGCAACCATATGGCTTGATGCGGCCCATAATGCCCACGCAATCAAAGCCCTTCTCCCAACCCTGCCTGCATTGGCAGAGCCGTTGACTTCAATCCTGATCTTTACCCGGGAGGAGAGGGATTTAAGTGACTCCCTGCACCTTTTAAGGCCCTTTACCCGGCGCCTGGCGGGCGAGAGCTCTCACGGGCTTGATGCCTGTTACACCTCTGTAGCCGATGCCTTGAAAGCAGAACTTGCCCTTTGTCCGGATGGAAACTTTCTGGTTCTCGGTTCATTTACCAGTGTTGCTGCAGCACTGGAGTGGATTGAAACAGCCACTCCGCACATGGATGTACCCTAGGGCACCCTCTCTTGCGCAAGCGCAATTCACCTTGTGCGGCTTTAGTAAGTATTTGGAAATCGCAATTTTCAAATGCGTCAAAGGCCGAGGGCAGGATGCTCTGAGGCCGATTGAATAAACTCCTAAACGACAAAGCCTTTAACGCCACGGCGCATGCCAACAGAACCGGTTCGGGTAACCTCGATGATTCCGAACGGCTCCAGCAGCTTGATGAAAGCATCCAGCTTCTCGGCAGCACCCGTCAACTCCATGCTGAGATAATTGATATCTACACTATCCACAATTTTGGCACGGGCTTCACCAGCCATCTTCACCAGTTCGGCACGGTTGTCCGAATTGGATACCACTTTAATCAGCAACATCTCCCGCTCCATATGGACCAGGTGTGAAATGTCTTCAACCTTAATTACCGGAATCAGTTTATTGAGCTGTTTCTTGATCTGTTCAATAATATGCTCATCACCACGGGTGACCAGCGTCATGCGGCTCACGGTTTTATCCAGTGTCGGTGCCACATTCAGGCTCTCAATGTTGTAGCCACGTGCTGAAAACAGGCCGGCAATCCGAGTCAATACCCCGAACTCATTTTCAACCAGAATGGTAATGGTATGTCTCATAACACTACCCCGACAGCCAAAAATGTAGATTTTTGTTTGGAAGTAAGGCGTGGATGTTGCGAAGCGTGGAATGTATCTTGGCGACAGATGAGCGCTGGAGCAGCATCCATAATACAGCTACCAGATAAAAAGGTCATTTTTCTCATGACAGCACCATTTCATTCAGAGCCGCCCCGGCCGGAACCATCGGAAAGACGTTCTCCTCTTTGGATATCGCCACATCAACAATGACAAAGCGATCATCAATATGAAGTGCTTTCTCCAGAGCCGCATCCAGCTCATCCACCCGATCCACACGAATGCCAACACCACCGTAGGCCTCTGCCAGCTTCACGAAATCGGGCAGAGAGTCAAAATAGGAGTGTGAGTAGCGCGACTCGTAAAACATCTCCTGCCACTGCCGAACCATGCCCATATAGCCGTTGTTCAGAATTACAACGACAACAGGCAGATTATACTGAAAGGCGGTCGAAAACTCCTGGCTGCACATCTGAATTGATGAATCACCGGAAAAGATAACAACCTTCTCATCCGGCCTGGCAACCTGTGCACCAATACCTGCAGGCAGGCCATAGCCCATGGTTCCCAAGCCGCCACTGGTTAACCAGCGGTGGGGTCTGTTGAAGCCATAGTGCTGGGCAGCCCACATCTGATGCTGGCCTACATCTGTAGCTACAATGGCGTTACCCTTTGTCTTTTCATGCACTGCACGAATAACGGTCTGTGGCTTGATCGGCCCGTCTTTCGGCTGCTCAAAGCCAAGCGAATCCTTCTCCCGCCACTCATTGATCTGCTCCCACCAGAGCTTCAGTGCCTCTGCATCAGGCGAACCGTTCCGACGGGCAATCTCCTCAAGCAGCTGTTTAAGTACCTCACCCACATCGCCCACAATCGGCAGATGTGCATGGATATTTTTTGAAATAGATGAAGGGTCAACATCAATGTGGATCACCTGCGCATCCGGTGCAAAGGCATCCAGTCTGCCTGTTACACGATCATCAAAGCGAGCCCCTACGGCAATCAGCAGATCACAGTGGGAGACAGCCATATTCGCCTCAAAGGTACCGTGCATCCCCAGCATACCGACGAAGTGCCCATCATCGTGCGGGATACCACCCAGCCCCATCAGGGTATTGGTTACAGGTGCATCCAGTGTATGGGAGAGCTCCCTTAACAGAGATGCGCTGCCGATAGAGCTCATGATGCCGCCACCCGTATAAATCATAGGGCGCTTGGCGGTGAGCATCAATTTGACCGCCTTTTTAATCTGTCCCGGATGTCCGTGTGTAACTGGCTGATAGGAGCGCATGTCCACTGTTTCAGGCCAGATGAATTCGCACTCTTCGCCACTGATATCTTTGGGGATATCGACCAGCACCGGGCCGGGGCGTCCGGTTGTCGCGATGTGGAATGCCTGACGGATAATCAGGGCGATATCCTCAACACGCTTTACCAGGAAGTTGTGCTTGGTTGCAGAACGGGTAATGCCGACAATATCGGCTTCCTGAAAAGCATCATTACCAATCAGGGTGGATGGCACCTGGCCGGAGAAACAGACCGTGGGAATGGAGTCTGCCAGTGAGTCGGCAAGGCCGGTAACTGCATTGGTGGCACCCGGACCTGATGTGACCAGTGCAACGCCACACTTGCCGGAAACACGGGCATAACCATTGGCGGCATGCAGTGCGCCCTGCTCATGCCGAACCAGATAGTGCTTAAAGTGGCTCTGCTTAAAAATTGCATCATAGATGTGAAGCACGGCACCACCGGGATAGCCAAAAATGGTATCCACGCCTTCACGCTTCAGACATTCAACGAAGATTTCGGCACCGGTCATTTTCATTTTTTTGCTGTACTCACCTGAATTATAAAAGCACCGAGACGATAGGTTCGGCATGCTTATGTGTCAAGAATCATCCATCAAAAAACGTTTAAAATAAAGGGTTAATCAGCTGTTCTGGCAAGACATCAGAACAGCATTTTCACGTGCTCCATTCTCATCTTCAGCAACATAGTAAGCTTTACGGATACCTGAATGGGCAAACCCAAGTTTGGCATACAGTGACTGTGCCGGGCGATTGGATTCTCTCACTTCCAGAAGCAGCACGCTGCCCTGTTTCGTATCCAGAAGATGCTGACTCAACTGTTTGGCAATACCTTTTCGGCGATAGGCCGGGGCTACTGCAACCTGCATAATATGGACTTCATCCAGCACATCATGGCTTAACAGATAGCCTGCCAGAGATTCACGATCCATACAGATGAGCAGTTCATAACCGCTTTCCAATGCATCTTTCAGACCTTCGAGAGACCAGCTTTCTGGAAAGGAGTCGCAATTCAGCTGATAGACCGCAGCGAGGTCGTCTGCATCACCTTGCCTGTAGGTAAAACTCAAATGCTTTTAAGACCCTTCAGGTGGCTCGACCTGCTCTTTCCAGTTACACGCTTCACTCGCACAGACATGCTCGGTTCCCCGGCGCTTGGTTCTCTTCTCTGTTACAAAGGGTGCGCCACATTGTGGGCAGGGTTTATCAATCGGCATGTTCCAGAGTGCCTTTTTACACTTCGGATACTGTGAGCACGAATAGAAAATCTTGCCACGCCGGGACTTCTTCTCCAGAAATGTTCCCTTGCCACATTCCGGGCAGGGGATCTCTGTATCTTTCGGCTTCTCCAACGGCTGGATGTTTTTACACTCAGGGTAGGCCGAACAGCCGAGAAATTTACCATATTTCCCATGCTTGATGGCCATCGGCTTACCACATTTATCACACTTCTCATCAGAGAGCTCGGGCTAAGACTGCTCAGCATCTCAATTGATTGGCTTGGAAACTTTACATTCAGGATACCCGGTGCAGGCAAGGAACTTGCCGTATTTACCAAGTTTGATGACCATTGGCTTGCCACATTCAGGGCACTTCTCATCGGTTGGTTCAGTCGGGCGAGGTTCCCCGCCTGCAACATCAACCGCTTCCTTAAATGGCCCCCAGAACTCCCGCAGCACGGGCCTCCACTCCACTTCGCCACGCGCAACAGCATCGAGCTTATCCTCTACCGAGGCTGTAAAGCTTGGGTCCATGATCTTGCTAAATGATTCCACAAGGAACTTGCTGACCCACTCTCCGACATCGGTGGGCACGAACCGTTTTCTGTCCATCTCAGCATATTTTCGTTCACGCAGGACATTGAGAATGGAGGCGTAGGTGGAGGGTCGCCCGATACCATGACTCTCAAGCTCTTTAACCAGTGAGGCCTCGGTAAAACGTGGCTTTGGTTCTGTAAAATGCTGTTTTGGATTTGTCTGATCAACTGTTACAGCATCACCCGCTTTAAGCGGTGGCAACAGACGATCTCTGTCATCTTTTGCAGGCTCATCACTGCCTTCGATATAGAGCTTCCTGAAACCCGGAAAGGCCAGCACTGAGCCTGTAGCCCGAAGCGTGTGCCCCTCCGACTCAATATCAGCACTCACCTGATCCAGAATGGCCGGTGTCATCTGCGAGGCAAGCGCGCGTTTCCAGATCAGTGTATAGAGCTTCCACTGATCCGGCTCCAGCGAAGATTTCATTGATTCAGGTGTGCGAGAGACGGCTGTTGGACGAATCGCCTCATGCGCCTCCTGCGCATTCTTGCTTTTGGTTTTAAACACCCGTGGCTTTGCGGGAAGATAATCAGCACCAAAGTGCCTGCCAATATGGTCACGAATATCATCAAGGGCTTCCGCAGCCAGCGAAACCGAGTCCGTACGCATGTAGGTAATCAGGCCAACCGGCTCGCCATCAACTTCAATACCATCATAGAGGCGCTGGGCAACCTGCATCGCTTTACGTGCAGTAAAGCCAAGCTTTCTGGATGCCTCCATCTGTAGTGAAGAGGTGATAAACGGTGCTGCCGGCTGCTGCTTGGCCTGTTTCTTCCGAACATCCGTCACCTTAAACAGTCCCGCTTCAACCTTTTTGGAAATGGCTTTGGCACTGACACCATCAGTAATGGCAAATTTATCCAGCTTCTCAGACGCTATTGCGTAGAGCTGGGCATCAAACTTACCTGCTTCCACTGAGCAGTCTGTCTCAATGGTCCAGTACTCTTTTGGTTTAAAATCACGAATAAGCTGTTCCCGGTCACAGATCAGGCGCAGAGCAACAGACTGTACACGCCCGGCCGATAGCCCGCTCCGAACCTTTCTCCACAGCAGTGGTGAGAGTGTAAAGCCAACCAGATAGTCAAGCGCACTTCTTGCCTGCTGGGCATCTACCAGCTGCATATTGATCTCAAGCGGATTCGCCATGGCATCAGCAATGGCTTTTTTTGTAATTTCGTTAAAAACAATCCGCTTTACTCTTTTCCCTTCCAGGGCACCGCGGCTCTTCAGTTCATCGGCCACATGCCAGGCAATCGCTTCTCCCTCACGATCCAGATCGCTGGCAAGAATAAGCTCATCCGCCCTCTTCATTGCCTTTTCAATGGCGGCGATCCGCTTCTCTTTATCATCAATCACAACATATTTAAGTGCAAAATCATGCTCTGTATCTACAGAACCATCTCTCTTCGGAAAGGCCCGGACATGTCCGTAGGAAGCCAATACTTTATAGCCTTTTCCAAGGTATTTTTCGATGGTTTTTGACTTGGCGGGGGACTCCACCACAACAACTGCACTCATCAGTTTCTGCCTCCAAGAGTATACCGGCTACCGGGCAATCGTTCGATCACACCCTGCAGTTCGAGCGCGAGCAAGCTTGGCGAAAGTTGAGGCACGGTCAAGCCACAAACCTCTGAGAGTGCATCAAGATGCATGATCTCCTGCTTCAGAGCATCCATAATTTTCCCCTCATCTTCATTAGCGGGAGCGTAGGATGAGTGCGAGCCCGCCCTCTCCTGCATCCATCCAAGATGTTGCAACAGCTCCCCGGCAGAGCTTACCAGGGTTGCACCATCCCGAATCAGGCGATGGCAGCCGCTATGCGCATCATTGAGCACGGAGCCCGGCACTGCAAACACCTCTCGTCCGTAGCCTGCCGCCTGCCCTGCCGTAATCATCGAACCCGACCGCAGTGTTGCTTCAACAATGAGTGTGGCCTGAGATAGCCCTGCAATAATACGATTTCGCTGCGGGAATTGCTCAGGGCGTGCTTCTACATCCGGTAGATACTGGCTGACTACACAGCCATCTCCGGCAATCGCTTCGACCTGTCTCTTTTGTGCTTCACCTGTAACAGCGTTCAGTCCGGATCCCAGCACGGCAACTGTGCCGGCATTACCTTCCAGAGCCCCTCCATGTGCAGCAGCATCAATACCATAGGCCATGCCGCTGACAACAGTGACACCCCTCTCGGAGCAGTATTGACTCCAGCGCCGTGCAATAACCCGCCCCTCTTTGCTCGCCTTGCGTGCGCCCACGACAGAGAGCATATATGGGTTGTTCAGTACAGATACATCGCCCTGCACAAAGAGGATAAGCGGTGCATCATCACAGGCAAGCAATCGCTGGGGATAGAGCTCATCTTCCGGACAAATAAGTCCGGTATTGGAATCATGGCAAGCCTGGACAACTGCTTCGACAGCTTTCTGATCAACATTTTGAAGGGCTTTAGCCAGCCTGGAGCTGACTCCGTCACGCTGCTCCAGTTCGGCAGGAGGAGTTTGCCAGAGTGCATCGGCTGAGCCGAAAGCAGTGATAAGCTGGTGCCCGACACGCGGCCCGACACCTCGTACCAGCATCAGGCGCAGACAGGCTACAGCAGCGTCAGAGCATGGCACCTGGAGATTAAAACAGAGCTAACGTCTGGCCTTGTTGCGTACCGTATCCCCGACATGGATCGATGCCGTTGATTCAACCACCAGAGCAAGCGAGAGGTCACTCTGAGGCACCAGAACCAGTAGTTCGCCAATTTTCTCCTCGGGCAGGAGCACGTCTTTACCGCTAACCCGGTCTTTAACCACACGCCCGCTCCGATGAATGGAGAGCGCAGCCCCCGGTTCAAGTCCATTATTGGCACCGAGATTGATAGCAATTACCTGATTCGCTCCGGCTTCTACAGCACCGCCCCGAATCCCGAGAACCTTGCCGGCAAGGCTTCCGGGTGGATAGCTCGGCGTGATCCGGGTATCGATATCCCTGGCCGGTTTCAGCCGGTCTCCACGCGATAACTCCTCAAATGTCTCCAGCACTACACCGCGGTGGATACCGTCTGTTTCAGAGTGAATTTCAATCTGACCAAGATGGGTCACCACCATGCCAAGATCCTTACCGCTATCAGGATCCTTGATGGAGTCACCTGTCGACCGGAACACATCAAACCGATCGCCAGCGAGGGCACTCTGATTCATCTTCAGGTAGAGCCGGTCACCGGCTCCGAAGTTGAGCCGGTCATCTTTGGAATCAAGAATATAGCCCACGCCCTCATAGGCCTTCGGCTGGAGAAAGCCCTGTCTGGCCAGGGCACCCAGAAACCTGCTGGTATCTATGGGTTTTTCAAGTCTCTCAGCCGGTTTGTTGATTACTTTGGGTTGAGGATGAACTTTGGTCAGCCCTCCACTTTTCTTCTGCTTCACACTGAACCAGATCTCGTTACCCGGATAAATCAGATCAGGATTGGTGATATAGAGGTTTCTCTCCCATATTTTCAACCATTTATGGGGGTTCTTAAAAAAGTAATTGGCAATATCCCACAGGGTATCACCCTTTTTTACGATATAGGGCTGTGGCAGATCAGGCTTGATATCCGCTTCACTTACTTCCTGAGAAACTGCCAGCGAGTCGGCCGTTACCTGAAGAGGCAGCATGCATGCGAACATGATGCATGCAATTGCAAGATAGTGTTGAAGTTTCATATGAGCCCCCGATCCTAACTATCGAATTTATCAAAGCTTGGCATATCCTGAGCAAGCTCGCAACAATACCTGTGTCAGGAACTGCCGGTTTTGGGCTCAACCCCCGCCCAAAGACGACCAATATTGCTGTAGTGCCGTGCAGTCATCAGGCCTCCCAACAGAAGACAAGCTGCAACCGCCTCGGTTGAAGCAGCCAGTAACCAGGCAAACAGTGGCAGTACAATCCCTGCAATGATTGAGGCCAGTGAGACATAACGGGTTAAGCGAAATACAATCAACCAGACAGCAAATGATCCAACAGCCACCCATGGTATCCACGGGATTACCACGCCGAACATGGTGGCCACACCTTTTCCTCCCTTAAACCCGAGATAGATAGGGAAAATGTGCCCAATAAAAGCTGCCAGCGCCACTGTGGCAACAAGCAACTGCTCTGAATCAAGCATGATGGCGATAGCAACCGGAATGGCTCCTTTCAGAATATCTGCCAGTAACGTAAATGCGCCAACCTTTTTTCCCCCTGTACGCATTGCATTGGTGGCACCGATATTTCCACTGCCGTGACTGCGCGGATCTTTTCCGGTCAGCCATCGCGCAAACAGCAGGCCGAATGGAATGCTCCCTATCAGATAGGCCGTTATGGCCGCAATCAATATTATCCCTGACAATGGAGGCTCTCAGTTATGATCAGTGAAGCTGCCGATAACGGGTTCGACAACTATCCAGATGACTCTGCAGGCGTCCTGCCTGACCGTTACAGATATAGGTCGGGAGCACCTCTTCCAGAGCAGCAGGATCACCAAACCCTGCAGGAAACGGCTCTCCATCCACCACACTGTCGTGCTGCAACAGTTTTAGCTGATCCGATGTCAAAGGGGGTGTTGGCAGTAGCTGCATGAAGGCAGCCATGATTTGTGCGGCAAAATCAGGGGTCGGCAGTAGTAGTCGGTTGCGCCCCAGAGAACGCATCAGCAGCTGCATCAGCTCCATAAAACTATAACTCTTTGGCCCCGCCAACTCATAAACCTTTCCAACGGTATGCCGGTTATCAATCGCCATTATAAAGGCGCGGGCAACATCTTCGACCCACACCGGCTGAAAACGGGTTTCTCCGGCAATAACCGGAAGCAGAGGAGAAAAACGGCTCATCGCCTTGAATTTATTAAAAAATGAGTCCCCCTCGCCAAAAATTACCGAGGGCCTGAAAATGGTCCAGGAGAGGCCTGACTGGCGGACACGTGCCTCTGCCTCGCCCTTACTGCTGGCATACCGGCCCTCCGGAATTTTTCCTGCACCCAGCGCACTCATATGCAGATACCGGGTGGCAGAACTCTTCCTGATCGCCTCAAGAATATTCTCTGTGCCTTTTACGTGGGCTGCATCAAAGGAGTAACGCCCCCGCTCGAACAGAAGACCAACAAGATTAATAACGTAATCACTGCCTGCAATGGCTTCATCCAGTCCCTGTCCGGTTGTTACATCGGCTTTTACCAGACTAACTCCCCCGACAAGAATATCCCGGGCCCGCTCAGGATGCCGGCATGCCACAATAACCGTGTACCCGGCGCGCACAGCCTGGCGCACTATGACACGGCCAACAAAGCCGCTGCCACCGATGATACATACCTGCTTGGACATAAGACCCCCCTAACTGTTTCTGTATTGGTAAATATGCAATTATGCGAAAGCTTGAGGAAAGACGCAATGTAAGCTTCATTAGAAACACTGCTCAAAGCCTGGCTTCGGAAATTATCATCTGGCTGAACATTCAATATCTTTCCGATCAGGGTTTCAATGTTGGATGTAGATGCCAAAGGCCTATCTTCGGTAGCACTTTCATCCAAAGTGGATATTCAGAGCCATTTTATTCAATGATCAACCGATGTGTACAGTGGAGAAAATAGCCATCGAACAGAGCCGCCTGACTTTCCCGATATATTGGACAAATCTATCATTAAAACATCGGTTTCCCTTGCTGTGTCACATTTTTTACCTAGAGTGGCGGCGATTTTGTCAGTTGTGCATGTTTTTCCCGATGATTTTATCCATTGATTTTTTCCACGGGTTTATGACCGCCATCCTGGGCGAAG
>WSZY01000152.1 GCA_013139875.1 Mariprofundaceae bacterium
GTAACTCCTCGCCGCTTATTACTACACATAACACGATGCCCAGTCATGCAGGAAGATCGTGAAGAGACCATCTGGGGGCCACCTGAGAAGGTAGCCTTTGATGAGAAAGGCAACCCAACCAGAGCAGCTGAAGGCTTTGCCAAAAAGTCCGGCCTCTCCATTAATGATTTTGAATTAGCAGACAAAGGTGATGGCAAAGCTCTCTATATGAAGGCTGTAAAGCTGGTGAAGGGTCGTAACATCGCCGACATCATTGCGGAAGCAATGCCGGATATTCTGCGCAAACTACCGAGCCCGAAACAGATGCAATGGCAAGATGGTGAAAACCGTGCCGATGCCTATATTCGCCCGATTCGCTGGATTGTGGCGTGCCTTGGTGCGGACCTGATTCCATTCTCATTTGCAGGCGTGGAGTCCGGCAAAATATCTCAGGGACATCGTATTCACGGCAGCAGTGGTGAAATCGATGTGAACGATCCGTTTAAATGGCTTGAGTCCCAGTTTGTGACGGCCGATAGAGATGTGCGCAAAGCATTAATTGCTTCCCAACTTCAGGAAGCCGCTGCTGCTAAGGGTGTAGACCTGATCGAAGATGATGCTCTTCTGGATGAGGTTACCGATCTGGTTGAATGGCCAAAAGCCATTGCTGCCCGCTTCGATGAAGGCTTCCTTCGTCTGCCCATAGAGGTCATCCGGATTGAACTGAAACACCACCAACGCTGTTTTACTGCAAAAACAGCAACTGGTGAATGTTCCAACATCTTTTTCGCCATAGCCAATATCGAATCGAAAGACCCGGAAGCCGTAGCCCGTGGTAACGAACGCGTGGTCAATGCGCGGCTGGCTGACGCTGCATTCTATTTTGACCGCGATCCTAAAAAATCTCTTGAAGCCCGTGCCGAAAGCCTGAATGAAGTCGTGTTTCAGGAAGGGCTCGGCATGGTGGGCGATCAGATTCGCCGCATGCGCGGTTTTGTGCTCGACAACGCAACTCACCTTGGTGTGGATGCCAATGAAGCACAACGTGCTGCATATTTGTGTAAGTCCGACCTGACAACCGGTCTGGTGGGTGAGTTTCCTGAGTTGCAGGGATACATGGGCGGTATCTATGCTGAAATGGATGGCGAAACTGCCGGTGTAGCCAAGGCCATTGCCGAGCATTACGCACCCGCAGGTGCCGATGATGCCCTGCCGGAGAGTGCCATTGCCCGCGCCATTGGTATTGCTGAACGTGCCGATAAACTGCTTGGCTATTTTCATCTGGGCCGCATTCCAACAGCCACGACTGACCCTTTCGGCCTGAGGCGTGCTGCTATCACGCTGGTTCGCCTGTTATCGGATGAAAAAAACCCCGTCAACATGACCCTTCCTCAAATCCTTGAAGAGGCCGGAAAACAGTGGGGTCAACAGCGTGTCACCATCACGACCAGTGAAGAGACACATGAAGCTGCCTTTAATTTTATTCGCGGCCGACATCTGGGAATTGCTAAGACCTTTGGTATTTCCCGTTCTGCGCTCGATGCAGTCATGGGGGCAAAGGTTCGACTCCCAATATACAGGGGTGTGATCATCGCCCGCCTGTTTACCGGCTTTGCTGATTCTGAAACAGGAGAGGCTGTCACTGCGGCAAATAAACGTATTGCCAACATTTTGAAAAAGGCTGGAGATGTTTCTACCGAGATTGACGAGTCCCTACTGGTTGAAGGTGCTGAAAAAGCGCTGTTTAAGGCCTTAAATAGTGCCGAGGCATCCTTCCCGGAAGAGCCGGAGGAGCAGTTGAGCGTACTGGCAGATCTTCGTGAACCCATCGATACGTTTTTTGATGATGTCATGGTGATGATTGAGGATGAGGCGGTTCGCAACAACCGTCTGGCACTACTCACCCGGCTGCGTGGACTCTTTCTGCAACTGGCAGACTTCTCACGTCTGTAAACATATAACGCCACCCTGTGCCTGAAAATATAGCCGATACACTGATCCCATTGATGGCTGCGTGGCTGCTGCTGGCAGGCGCTGCCTTCTGGGCCAAACGGGAAGCCCTGGGTATCTCCAAAGCCATGCTGATCGCCTCGCTTCGGGGTCTGGTTCAATTATTGGCACTGGCTCTGGTGCTGCACTGGATTTTCGATATCGACTCCCGGCTTGCCCAGATACTGCTGATCCTCGGCTTCTGCACTCTGGCCGGGCATACCAGTGCCGGTCATTATAAAACAAAACGCCATGCATGGCTGGCAAGCACAACAGGCCTGATTTGTGGTTGCGCCGTTACACTACCGTGGCTTGCCATCACCGGCACCATTGAAGCAGACACACGCACCCTGATTCCTCTCGGCAGCATGATTGCCGCCAACGGCATGAATGCCGTTTCCATCATGTTTGAGCGCATGAAATCCGGAGGCATTGCAGGTGACGGTATTCGTACAGCTATGATCCCGACAGTCGACACGCTGAAGGTGGTTGGTCTGGTTCATATGCCCGGCATTTTTGTTGGTATGATCCTTGCGGGCAGCCCGCCTATGGCTGCAGCATCTGCACAGCTGATCGTGTTGTACATGATAGTGGCATCAAGCCTTACCTCATGTATTGTAAGCCTCTTGATAATGAACCACTTCGATAAGGCAAATTCGTGAACACAATGGCCGTGAGAACAATAGCGTGAGACTGAAACGACTGGAACTGGCCGGATTCAAGTCTTTTGTAGACCCGACCAAAATTGAGTTTGGCGATGGAATTACCTCCATCGTTGGCCCGAACGGCTGCGGTAAATCCAATATTGTGGATGCCATTCGCTGGGTGCTGGGTGAGCACTCAGCCAAACACCTGCGTGGCGGCGTCATGGACGACCTGATCTTTCAGGGATCAGAAACACGTCCTCCGGTTGCTCTTTGTGATGTTGAGCTCACTTTTGCCGTAGACAAAGGCCGGCTGCCCAGCCCCTACCACGAAATGGATGAGATCCGTATCCGCCGCCGGCTGACCCGGGAAGGCGGCTCGGACGGATTCATTAACGGCAAGATGGTTCGTATTAAGGATATTATTGATCTTTTCCTGGATACCGGCATCTCCACCCGCGCCTACGCCATTGTAGAACAGGGCTCCATCTCCCGCATGATCACAGCCAAGCCGGAAGAGCGTCGTGCACTTTTTGAAGAGGCGGCCGGTGTCATGAAGTACCGTTCACGCCGTCGGGAATCGGAACTTAAAATGAACTCGACCCGGCAAAACCTGGAGCGTATTACCGATCTCCTGGAGGAGGTGCGCTCCCAGTGCCGGAGTCTGAGGCAGCAGGCATCCCGCGCCGAACGTTTCAAATCGTTGCAGGATGAGTGCGAACAGCTTCAGGCACACAGTTTTGGCATTCGCTACCGTCAACTTGGGCAACAGATGGATGCCATCCGGCTTACGCTGGCTGAAAAACAGAAGCAGGAAGCGGAAAAAGCCAAACACCATACGGAGTCCGAAGCAGAGCTGGCCAAAGCCCGTGAGGCGCTCATTGTCCACGAGACAGAGGCGCAGACCAAACAGGACAGCCTTCGCGCTGCAGAGCAGCAGCGGGCAGCACTTCAGCAGCAGGCTGAGCGCATGGCCGGTGAACGCAGACTTCTGGCTGAGCGGAAGAGCGGCCTTACACAACGCATCGAAGAGATGCGGCGGCGGACAGGGATGCTCACCGAAGAGATAGAACGCCTTAAGAAGCAGATGCAATCCAGTGATGATTCGCGCCTTCAGGGAGCCAGACAGGAGGCAGCCGGAAAAGTGGCGGCGGCTGAAGAGCATTTTTCCAAAGCACGTGAAACGCGGGATCAGCTGCTGGCAGAATTTGAACGCCTGCGTAGTGAGTTTGAAAACCAGGAAAAGCGTCGCCAGCAGTCCCAGAGTGCTCTGGAGCGTCTCGAACAGCGCCATCAGGTCGTGCAGAGCCAGTTTGAAGAGACCCGCAACCAGCTACAGGCAGGTGAAACTGCAATCATGGGTGCGCACGACTCCACAACCCATGCAGAGAAGCGGGTCGCAGAAGCGGCAGGCGCACTGGAAGATGCTCAGGCAGAGCTGGACAGACATCGAAAAGAGCGTGAAGCGGCAACTGATCAGCGTACAGAAAGTGAGAAAAAGGTGCGTGCCCTGCGTGGTGAATCCCAGGAACTTGTGGCACAACTGGCGCATCAGGATGTTCCGGACAAGCTGCGTGAGAAGATGCGCTCCAGGGGTGCCATCTGGATCGATGAATCGCTTCAGGTTCCGGAGGGGATGGAACAGGCAGTGGCAGCAGCACTCAGGGGCAAGGCTGCCGATGTAAGTCTTCCCGCCAATCCGAACCTTTCCGAATGGCAGGAGCTGTGCGTTGAAGCCAAAGATGTGCCGATTGCAATGTTTGCTACCGGCCTCGTTGCGCAGGAGAGTTCAGATGAAAGCCTTGCACTCTCCATCGGCCTTACCGCTGAACACCCTCTTTTCAATCTCTTCTCTCATATTCATCTCTGCGAAAATATTTTTAACAGCAAGCCTGCCAGAGGATGCTCTCTTGTTAGTCGTGATGGTTGGAGACTTGAGCCCGATGGCTGGCTGATACCTCCGGCCCAGAATTATACGGCCAGGCGGCTGACACTGCAGAGGCGTCAGCGCGAATGCGAAGCCGAACTGAAAAAAGCAGAGCAACTGCTACAGACGGGTGAAGATTCTGTTCAAAAGTCAGAAGCTGCACTGACGCTTCAACAGCAGAGCTGGCAGCAGGCACACCTTACTGCCACCGAGTCAGAGAGCGCTTTAAGGTCATCTCAGGCAAATCTTAAACGTCTGCAGGAGGGCCTGGCATCACTGAATGACCGGATTGCCCATCTGACCCGGGAAAATGAAGAGATTGGAAAGGACATTCAGCACTGGCAGGAGCAGCGTGATGGTGTCTCCAGTGCGGATCAGAAGCAGCAGCTGGATGCAAAAGAGAGCCTCGATGCCCAGGCTGCAGAACAGCAGCATCGTGAGCAACTTCTGCATCAGGCAAGGAGCGAACTGGCCTCTGCCGATCAGGCAGTGGCACTGCATCAACAGGCTAGTGAAAACCTTCAACGGGAAGAGCGCAGAATCACCCAGGAGATTGAAGAGCTCCATGAGCGGATCGATCAGGGTGGCGTCCAGCTTGCCCGTACAGATGAGGAACTTACTACAGCAGCAGCGCATGAGGGGCTGGATAGAGAGCTTCGAAGCGCATCGGAAGTGGTTGAAGCAGCCCATCAGAGTCTGAATAGCATCCGTCAAGCGGGTCATGAGTTACAGCAGAAATCCCATGCCTGTGAACGCGTGGAGCGTGAAACCCGTACAGGTAGCCAACAGAGCAATGAGGCCCGGCAAAAAATCGAGATACAGCTGGCTACCGAACAGGCACGCATTCAGGATCTTGAAGAGGAGATCAGGCAGCGCTTTAAAAAATCCGCCCGTGAACTGGAAAAATCACTGGATGAATCAGCTGATGACAAAGATGCTGAGCAGATTGTGCAGCGGGCCCGTGAACTGGAAGAGCGTCTGGGCCGCTTCGGACCCGTTAACCTGCTTGCTATTGATGAGTTTCAGCAAGCCTCTGAACGTGAGCTCTTCCTGAGCGAACAGTCTGACGACCTTGAGGCCAGCCTGAAAACACTGGCCGACACCATCTCACGCATTGACCGCACCATGCGTCAGCGCTTTATCGATGTGTTTGAGGAGACCAACCGTATCTTCAAGGAGACATTCCCGCGTCTCTTCGGTGGCGGGCGGGCCGAACTGCAGCTCGATTCCGAAGATGTGCTGACGGCCGGTGTCAGTGTGATCGCACAACCACCCGGAAAGCGCCTGGGTGATGTCGGCCTTCTCTCCGGTGGTGAAAAGGCACTGACAGCAGTTGCCCTGGTCTTCTCGATTTTCCAGATCAAACCTGCACCGTTCTGTATCCTCGATGAGGTGGATGCACCACTCGATGATGCCAATGTCGGCCGCTATAACGACATGCTCAAGGAGTTGGCAGATCGGGTTCAGTTTCTCGCCATTTCTCATAACAAAATCACCATGCAGAAAGCCGATCGCCTGATTGGTGTATCCATGCCGGAGGCAGGTGTCTCCCGCATTGTTGCCGTGGATATGGAGCAGATCTCCTGAGTACTGCAAATAGAACAGTGCTTGTTGCTGCTCAACTGTTTAAGCTGGAATTGCACTTTCCATGTTAACTGAAACCAGCAAATCGCACTCCGGAAAATCTCTGGATCGCCTCTACATCAAAACCTACGGCTGTCAGATGAATGAGTATGACTCATCGCGCATGGCTGATCTGATGAAAGAGGCCTATGGCCTGCGCCTTGCCGCAACACCCGAAGAGGCCGATGTTATCCTGATGAATACCTGCTCGGTACGTGAAAAAGCTGAGGATAAGGTCTATTCCGAGTTGGGACGCTATAAAAAGATCAAGAATAGAAACCCTGATCTGATCATTGGTGTCGGTGGCTGTGTCGCCCAGCAGGAGGGAGAACGTATTCAGAAACGCGCCCCCTACGTTGATATCGTGTTCGGCCCGCAGACCTACCATAATCTTCCTGAAATGGTGAAACAGATTCGCCGTGAACGTGTACACCTGACTGCGATAGAGATGCCGGAAATTGAAAAATTCGACCACCTGCCAACACCGGAAGCTAAGGGTGTATCCGGCTTTGTAACGATCATGGAGGGGTGTGATAAATTCTGCACATTCTGTGTGGTTCCCTATACGCGTGGCCCCGAACTCTCCCGTCCGGTTAGTGATGTGCTGGATGAGTGCCGGAAACTGCTGCAAAAGGGTGCGGTTGAGATCAACCTGCTGGGACAGAACGTTAACGGCTACAGGGGAGATGGACCGGACAGTGAGGAGTGGGATTTCACCATGCTTCTCTACGCTGTTGCAGAGCTTGAAGGCCTGAAACGCCTGCGTTTTATCACCAGCCATCCCATGGAGATGACAAGTGAACTGGCTGTTGCATTCGGGGAGCTTCCACAACTGATGCCATTTCTTCATCTGCCTGTTCAGAGTGGATCAGACCGGATACTTAAGGAGATGCATCGCGGTCATACGCGTGATGATTACCTCCGCATGATTGATGAGCTGCGTCAGCACTGCCCTGATCTGGCACTCTCTTCAGATTTTATTGTCGGCTACCCCGGTGAAACCGATGAAGATTTTGCTGCCACGATTGATCTGGTAGAGCGCGTGGGTTACGACTCCTCCTACTGCTTCAA
>WSZY01000171.1 GCA_013139875.1 Mariprofundaceae bacterium
TATGAAACGAGGCGAAAGAGTGAGGCTCCCTGGCTGTTCTGAGTGGTTAAAGCATTGCCGGTAGAAAATATATAGCATATTTATGCGAGTTACAGCTGGTTTCCAGGTTGTTAGCTTTGTCCTCCTCCGAGTGGGGTGAGAGAAGCAGATGGCCCGTGGCTGTCTGCTTGAGATGAAGAGGCGGCTTATGTGCGAACATGGCCGCCTCTTTTTTGGAATGTTCAGCTGTTATTAACGCAATTTTTAGAAGTTATGGCGTATTGTTTGCGCTTGGCAACAGAGTCTGATGGCGTAAAGCTGAGACTTTCTGGCACAGCCTGTGTGGGTTGTGCTGATATTCAGGAGAATGTGAAATGATCAGAATGGTTTCTATTGGTGTGGTTACGACCGGATTGCTGTTGGCAGGTTGTGCCAGCACACCGGATGATCCGAACCGGCATACCAAAGAGAAGGCTGTGGCGGGTGCAGCATTAGGTGCAGCACTGGGTGCAATTGTTGGCTATCAGGGAGATCACTCAGGTGGCGCGCTACGGGGCGCGTTGGTTGGGGCTGCGGCCGGTGGTGCTTTAGGTGCCGGCGTTGGCGTCTACATGGACAAGCAGCAGGCTGAGTTTGAGCGGCAACTGGCCACCGAGCGCAGTGCGCATCAGATTGAGGTCACGCGTCTGAAAAACGAGAACCTGAAGATCACCATGAACAGCGAAGTCTCTTTTGATTTTAACTCTGCTGCAATTAAGCCTGCCTTTACACATACGCTGGATAAGGTGAATGATATCGTGAACCGTTACTCACGCACCTCTGTCCACGTACTTGGTCATACCGACAGTGTTGGTTCCACAGCTTACAACCGGCGCCTGTCTGAAGATCGTGCCAAATCTGTAGCGTGGTATATGGAAGATGGCGGTGTGACTCCCCAGCGCATCAGCACGGAAGGGCGCGGCGAAGCTCAACCGAGAGCGACCAATGAGACTGAGGCCGGACGCCAGCTGAATCGCCGTGTTGAGTTACTGATCATTCCTGATCAGAATATTCAGTAATCAGATTCTGAAGCAAAAAAAAGGTGGCCCGAAGAGGCCGCCTTTTTGTTAGTTGGTTCAGAGTTGTAACACCCGCCACATTGCTTTTAGTTATCGCATGAATATGTGATGCGCTTAGCCGTTGCATGCTTTGTAACTGGCCGTAGTGTAAAGCCATGTCCTACTTGGTTCTTGCACGGCGATGGCGTCCGAAACAATTCTCAGATCTTGTCGGTCAGGGCGTGGTGGTGCGTACGCTGCAGAATGCCCTTGCCGGCCAGAGCCTGGCACATGCTTATCTGTTAACAGGGATACGCGGGGTCGGAAAAACGACTATTGCACGATTGATGGCGATGGCTGTGAACTGTGCTCAGGCCAAAGATGGTGAGCCATGTGCTGAGTGCGATACATGCCTCTCCATCATGCAGGGAAACAACCTGGATGTGCAGGAGATGGATGCTGCCAGCCACACCGGCGTTGATGATATCCGTGAAATTCTTGATGGCGTCCGTTATCCACCCGTTTCGCTGAAGTATCGTGTCTACATTATTGATGAGGCGCACATGCTCTCCAAGAATGCCTTTAATGCACTCTTGAAAACGCTTGAAGAACCACCGGCGTATGTACTTTTTATTCTGGCAACAACAGAAGTTGAGAAGCTGCCGATCACCGTTCGTTCCCGCTGTCAGCGTTTTGACCTTCGCAGGCTGGCTGTGGATGAAATATCCGCCTATCTCGGGGATGTTCTGAGGCAGGAGAGTGTGGAGGCTGAACTTCCTGCCCTGCATGCCATTGCCAGGGCTGCTGATGGCAGTGTGCGTGATGCACTTTCACTTACCGAACGTGTACTGGCCTATACCGGAGAGCGGATTGAGGTTGGTGATGTGCAGCATGCGCTGGGACTGATCGGCTCTGAACTGGTTCGAACGCTGGCCGATGCTGTGTTTGCAAACAATCCTGCACTGGCTGTGGAACAGTTAAGGTGCGCGATCAATGCGGGCAATGCACCCAGGGCACTGTTGATTTCGCTGGGTGAACTGATTCATCAACTCTCATGTGTGAAGGTCTCTGAGGCACTTCTGGAAGATGAAGCCGATGAGCATGAACGTGAGTGGCTGAAGTTATGGACGGATCGCTGGGGTTTTCAGGATCTTGATCTTCGCTATCAGGCACTTGTACATGGCCTGCGTGATCTTGCGATGGTTGATGAGCAGCGCGGGACGGAGATGGTGCTTATGCGTCTCTGTCATTTGAACAGTGTATCCGAGCCTGCCGGTGTGAGTGCGGGGGTGGCAGAGAGGGCCGAAACAGCAGTGAAAGCAAGTGAGCAACCGGAAGAGCCAGTCAGCCGGGATGAGGCGACTGTTGAAACTTCAGCGGCTATCGCCAGCAGTGAAGTCGAGGAGGACCTTCCCCTGCACAATTTGGATGAGTCTCCGGGCGAACACTTTTCCGACTGGGCGGAAGCACTGCAAGCCTATCACGAGATCAAACCGGGCGTGGCGGCAATGCTGGAGCACGTCGGAATACTGGAGTTTGGTTCAAGAATCCGTATGGCGCTGGACAAGCATCAGCAGAATGCCATTGCGATGCCGGATCGTCTGGCCTTCCAGGAGTGGATCGGCAGAGATGTGTTTTGGGAGGCTGCGCAGGACTCTCCGGCGGAGAGTCTCTCACAGAGCCGGATCAAGCAGGCGGAAAGCGAAAAGCGGCGGCTCTGGGAGCAGGCGGAGAGAGATCCCCATCTGAAGGCTATGGTGGAAGAGATGGGTGTCAGGCTTACAAATGTAAGGGCAGCCGGAGTGGAGCCGGAGGGTTAGCAGAGTTGAGATGATTGCAGGCTCGGGAAGCCTGCAGCGGGGTTCTGATTGTTCAGAGTTTCCCTAAGATATGATGATATGGAGTGTTGAATGAATATTGGTAAGATGATGCAGCAGGCAAAGAAAATGCAGGAAGATATGCAGAAGATGCAAGCTGAGATGGCTGAAATGGAGGTGGTCGGCGAATCAGGTGGTGGCATGGTGAAGGTGACCATGACCGGAGCCCATCAGGTTCGCAGGATTGAGATTGATCAGTCGCTGTGGGATGAGCAGGACAAGGCTCTGGTAGAAGATCTTGTGGCTGCAGCAGTGAATATGGCTATCCAGATTGTGGATGAGAAGGTGACAGAGAGGCAGCAGGGTATGATGGCTGGTATGCCGTTGCCACCGGGATTTTCTCTCTGATGCATCTGCTTCCCGGGATGCCGGCACCACTGGCCAGACTGGTGGAGCATCTGGGCACACTTCCCGGCATCGGCCCGAAAAGTGCCATGCGCCTGGGCTTGAGCCTGTTAAGCAAGCCTGATGAAGAGGTGAAGCAGTTGGCGAATTGTATCTCCAGGCTCCATGAAACCATGGGTTTCTGTAAACAGTGCGGTGCTTTTGCCGAGCATGATCACTGCGCCATATGTGACAGCCATCGCAGGGACTCAAGTGTGATCTGTGTGGTGGAGCAGCCGGTAGATGTGTTGATGCTGGAGAGGGGAAGAGGCTTCTCCGGGCACTACCATGTTCTGCATGGCCGGTTGAGTCCGATTGATGGACTGGGGCCTGAGCAGTTGCGTATCGCTTCTCTGGATAACCGTGTGACAGAGCCTGATGTGCAGGAGCTGATTCTGGCAACCAGTGCAACAGTCGATGGTGAGGCGACAGCCCATTTTCTTGCCCGGCGTTATGCGGCCAGCAGTGTGAAGATATCCAGAATTGCCCGGGGTGTGCCTGAAGGCGGTGAGTTGGAGTATCTCGATGAGTACACGCTCTCCCGTGCTCTGGATCAGCGGGTTGTCT
>WSZY01000240.1 GCA_013139875.1 Mariprofundaceae bacterium
CCCATACTATTCCCTTGCAGGAAGTGGCTGATATAGAGATTTCACTCGGCCCCAACCAGATCAGTCGTGAAAATGGTAAACGCCGGGTCGTGGTTACCGCCAATGTGCGTGGACGGGATCTGGGCAGCTTTGTTGAAGAGGTACAAGCTAGCGTTGCACGGGACGTGGCCTTGCCTGCCGGTTACTGGCTTAGTTACGGTGGCACCTTCGAGCAACTGATTTCGGCAGCAAAACGACTCTCCATCGTCGTGCCGCTTGCGCTGTTGGCTATCTTCGGCCTGTTATTTATGGCGTTTAATTCTGTCAAAGATGCTGCTCTGGTATTTTCCGGTGTGCCGCTGGCACTTACAGGTGGCGTAGCTGCTCTGGCCTTGCGTGATTTACCATTGTCCATCTCTGCCGCAGTAGGTTTTATTGCCCTGTCCGGCGTTGCGGTGTTGAACGGCATTGTCATGCTGTCCTTTATTCGCGACCTAGTTGCAAAAGGCATCGCACTGGAACTGGCCATCGTCGAAGGTGCTTTGACACGACTACGTCCCGTGCTCATGACAGCACTTGTGGCAAGCTTGGGCTTTATTCCCATGGCGCTGAATGTCGGAACCGGTGCAGAAGTACAGCGCCCTCTGGCGACCGTCGTCATCGGCGGCATTATCTCATCAACAATTTTGACCTTGCTGGTATTACCAGTGCTATACCGACTTGCGTACCGGGAAGCATCAAAACCTTCGCAAGCAGATAAATAGGAGACCGCCTAAATGAAACGTTGGATAACAATTCAAATTAAACTGATTCTTGGAGCATTGCGAAAAAACATCCAAGACCTGGTCAGCAGACGACTTCGACTCGACCATTATGACATATTTTCGGGACGGCAGCACGAAAGGTTGGCAGTATTGACCCCTGCCCGTTTCAATGGCATCTGCAGTGGCTGATCCCGCTCACGTTGGCCGGACATTTACTAGTAACTGGAGGTATTGCATTGGCCAGACCAAATTTTAAATACGCGAAACGTCAGAAAGAGCTCGCCAAACAGAAAAAGGCGGAAGAGAAGCGTCTGCGCAAGATGGAGAAGCGGACCGGGGCAACAGCTGAAGAGGCGGTCGAACCGCTTGACAGTGAGGCACAGCCTCTGCCGGTTGTCGATGAGGCCTCACCGGAACAGTAAATTGACTGTGGTGATTACCCGACAGTAACCAGATGAAAGTTATCATGCCTCAAAGTCGACGACCGTCCGTTCACAGGCATACTTCTTCACCAGCGGAACCACTGCCTGATGCAGTGGATGCAACTGATAAGCCTCCAGCGCCTCCCTGCTCTCCAGTTTGGAATAGAGCACAATATCCGCAGACTGGTCGCTATCGTTAAAATCAATCCCTGCTTCGATGTGCAACAGTCCGGGAATCTTCCCCTGCAGGGCTTCCAGAGCCTTTTTAATAATCACGGCGCTCTCACGCTTCGGCACACCATCTACCTCATCATGCAGCCGCCACATCACAATATGTTTTACCATCTGATCATCCTTTCTCTGTTATTGGCTCTGAATTATTCATCAAGTTTCTCTACCGCCACACTGCTTCCCCACAGGTGAGATATCATCGACTGACTATGCCCAACATCTCCACTACTGAAGAACTGCAGGCTACCCACAGAACCTTCAACTGCAGTCAGCCGGTTTTTTTCAAGCTGGCGTTTCAGTTCAACTGCAATCGCATCACCGGTATCGAGAATCGTGACACTCCTGCCGGCAATCTCCTGAATCAGTGGCGTGAGAAAGGGGTAATGGGTGCAACCGAGCACCAGTACATCCACACCACGTTCAAGCAGTGGCTCAAGATGTGCTTTCAGCAGCTCCCGTGTTTTATCACTGTCAAAATCACCCGCTTCAACCTGCTCTACCAGCCCGGAACCCGGCTGAAAAATCACCTCTGCACTGCTCCCGAAACGCCTGACCAGCCCGGAGAACTTTTCACTTGCCAGTGTTCCACTGGTAGCCAGCACACCGATCACACCTGCTCTGGTCGCCTCCACAGCCGGTTTGACCGCCGGCTCCATACCGATAATCGGTAGTGAAAAATCCCGACGAAGGCTCTCAATGGCCACGGCTGTTGCCGTATTACAGGCTACCACCAGAGCCTTGGCTCCCTGATCAGTAAAAAAACCGGCAATCCGCCGGCAGCGATTCTCAATCTCATCAGCTGTTAATGAACCGTAGGGCATATGCGCACCATCAGCCACGTAAATCAAGCTCTCATCCGGCAGAAGATCGTGAACGTGCCTGAGCACCGACAAACCGCCGACACCTGAATCAAAGATCCCGATAGGTTGTTGACTACTCAATTCCTCTGCTCCCTTCAGATAATACAGACACCCTGAATTCTACCTCGACAGATATAAGAATTGCTAACTAATCTGTTTTAATTTCAAAAGTCGTGCTATATGTTATCCCATATAACAACATTGAGTGGGAGTAGTTCGTATGTCTGACAACAAGGATAAAGAGACAACAAAATCACCCGTCGAATTTGATTCTGAATCAACCATTGAGCTGGACATCAGCAAGCTTAACAGCGGCGATCCGACCCCAACTGACGAGCATTCATCTGATGATAATCCCGACAAAACCATCGACGGCCTGGAGGAGGTCGACAACCTCAATGCCGGAGAAGGCGATGAGTATATGCCGGAGACGGCAGAGAAGCGTGATGAGAGTGATGATATATTTGATCTCAACATCTCAGACCTGCCCGATGAAGAGAGCGGAGAGGAGACCGGATTCCCCGCAGGAAACTCCACTCCGGCAACGGATGAGCTGCCACTCCTTGAATCCCCGGACGATAAAGAGCCCCAACCTGTAATTGAGCTAACCGAAGAGATGCTCAATGAGCCTGAAGGCAGAGATGATCAGGTAGCGGAGGATATAGCTGACGATCTCGACAGCCCTGAACTCTCCACCAGTGAAAATGACCTTCTCTCTGAAGCCATCAATGAAATCACCGAAGAGAATTCCGTAACTGACAAAACAACCGCTAATGATATAGAAACTCCGGACCTGACTAGCTCGGAAACCGATAGCATATCGGCAGCCGGGGCAGGTGATGCCGGCGAAGAGGAGCAAACCCCGGAGATTGATGTTGAGGTTGTGATTCCTCCGGAGACTGAAACTGCAGCTGTTGAACCGATTGAGGATCCTGTTGCAGAAGAAGCCACAAAATCGGGCAGTGGAGGGTCAAATACGATTGCACTCCTCTTCGGCATTCTGGGTATTGCAGCAGGTGGATTTGGTGCATGGATGGCGTTTGATGCCACTGACAAAGTGGCCGATCTGGAGCGCCGGATTCAAACTCTGTCAGTAGCGGATAGCGATTCAAAAAACCATGATATTGCCGACATTCAGCAGCGACTTGCCAAGGTTGAGCGCCGCCTGACCGGCACACCGACCCTTGAAGCAGCAGCCCCATTGGGAGCCACACCAGCTATGGAGAGCACTCCGTCGGAACCGGCAGAGGAGGCCATTTCACAACCAGTTCCGGTCACCCCGCAAACGCCCATCGCCTCCGCCCCATCGAAGGGTGACTGGGTTGTTAATATCTCGTCACATGCAAAAGAGGATCTGGCAACCAAAGAGAATGCGCGCCTTCAGAGTCTGGGATTGAATTCTGAAATTCACACGGCCCGGGTCAGGGAAAGAACCTGGTATCGAATTCAGATCACAGGCTTTGCCTCCAAGGATGAAGCCAAGGCGAAACTCAAGGACCTGCAGCAGCACTCCGGCATCAAAGATGCCTGGATCGGCAAGCGATAACGGCTGGCGGGGGCAATCCCGCTCACCCCTCCGGTTCATTCATTAAAATCGTTGTAAGGTTTTAAAAACAGCTTCGACTTAAGCGGTTGATTTCCGTGGTAAGGAGAAAACCTATGTTCCCTTGTCGATATGGGCAGATATCCGTAACAGTGCTGATGTTTGTAACAGGCCTGATACTGTTCCCGGAAAATGGAGCAGCTGCAAATGTCTCCACCTCTGAAGAGACGGCTCTTCATATTGGAAAGTTTTCTGATGGCACGCTTGATGGATGGGAAAGCAGATCCTTTGATGGTAAAACCGTCTATACATTTATCACAGATTCAACATCAGAACAGAAAAGAAAAACACTTAAGGCCAGTAGCCATAACAGTGCATCAGGCCTCTTTCGAGAACTCCGGATCGATCTCGAAAAAACACCGTGGATTCACTGGTCATGGAAAACCGAACAACTGTTTTCAAACATCAATGAAAATGAAAAGAGCGGTGATGATTTTGTTGCACGCCTCTACATGATCATTGATGGCGGTATCTTTTTCTGGAATAGCCGCACGCTGAATTATGTCTGGTCATCTTCACATCAAACAGGCGAAACATGGCCCAACCCGTACACATCCAACGCGACCATGCTTTCTGTAGAGTCAGGCAACGGTAGCCTCGGGCAGTGGCAGCACTACAAGCGTAATGTGCGCGAAGATTTGCGTCAGCTTATCGGAAAAGATATCCGCTATATTGATGCCATTGCCATTATGACAGACAGCGACAACTCAGGGCAAAAAACCACCACCTACTATGGGGATATCTTTTTTACTTCGGATTAACCAAAAATCCTTTTCGACAGCCGTCGACGAAGCCTTTATGCTTCCCGCAACTGTTTTTTTGCAGTTTAACGATAAATTTACGGAGAACAGCTTCATGGCATCGAACATCGATCAATCCCGGAAAGATTTTCAGCAGGCGAAAAAGCTGCTTCCCGGTGGTGTAAATTCACCGGTTCGCGCCTTTAAATCGGTTGGTGGAACTCCACGCTTTTTTGCAAAAGCTGCCGGCGCCTGTGTCTGGGATGTAGATGGTAATAAGTACATCGATTATGTCGGGTCATGGGGGCCGATGATTCTTGGCCACACGCACCCTGACGTTGTCAGAGGCGTACAGGAAACTGCCGCACTCGGCATGAGCTTCGGCGCACCGTGCGAACTGGAAATTGAGCTTGCCCGGCTGGTAATCGATATGGTGCCATCCATTGAGGTGGTGCGTTTCGTGAATTCGGGCTCGGAAGCAACCATGAGCGCCCTGCGCCTGGCACGCGGTTTTACCGGCCGTGATAAATTCATCAAATTTGATGGTGGCTACCATGGACATGCCGATGGTTTCCTGGTGAAAGCGGGCTCAGGTGCTGCCACCTTCGGTGAACCCGACTCTGCCGGTGTGCCTGCCGACTATGCCAAGCTCACACTGACAGCGCCATTCAACGATATCGAAGCGGTAAAGACTCTATTCGCCGAAAACAGGGGTGAAATTGCCTCCGTTATTGTGGAGCCGGTTCCCGGCAACACAGGTGTCATGCTGTTAAATGACAACGGTTTCCTGCAACAGCTGCGCGATATCTGCGATACTGAGGGTGCCCTGCTGATCTTTGATGAAGTGATGAGTGGCTTCCGCGTGGCACCGGGTGGTGCACAGGAGCGCTTCGGTATCATGCCGGATCTCACCTGCCTCGGTAAAATTATTGGTGGTGGCCTGCCGGTTGGTGCATACGGCGGTCGTGAAGAGCTCATGCGTATGATCTCGCCGGATGGCCCTGTTTATCAGGCGGGCACACTCTCCGGCAATCCACTGGCGATGCGTGCAGGTCTGGAAACCCTCTCCCGTCTGCGTGAGCCGGGGTTTTATGAAGAGCTTGAGCGTAAGACCACCCGTCTGGTCGAAGGGTTGCTGGAAGGCTGTAGAGCTGCCGGCGTCCCTGCCGTTGCCAATCAGGTTGGTGCCATGTTCACCCTCTTCTTCACCGAACTTGATGCGGTCACCTGCTGCTCCGATGTAAGCAATAACTGTGACCTTGCTTTCTTCGGCAAATACTTCAATGCGATGCTGGATGAAGGCGTTTACCTCGCTCCATCCCAGTATGAAGCAGCATTTGTCTCTGCAGCACATACCGACAGAGACATTGAAAATACGATTTCAGCGGCGACACGTGCTTTGGGTAGACTGGTTAAATGATACGGCTACAGGCCTCCTGCCTTTTGCCTTCTATCGCTTTGCAAGAACGCGGTCTCGCAAAGCTTACGGGCTCATACA
>WSZY01000058.1 GCA_013139875.1 Mariprofundaceae bacterium
TGCAGGGGCAGCCATGGCGGCCTCTTCGGTCACCGTGGTTACCAACGCCAATCGACTGCGCGGTTTTAATCCTGACGCTTAAACCCGAATGTCTGCTTTCGGCCATAAGCGGATTCAAGTCATTATGAAAATGTAAGGGTTAGCTGACCCAGCCATTAAGATGTGAGTTGGCAATCTTAGCCAGTGCCCTGATATGGGCTTCATTATTATTGAGTGCCGGGATGTAGTTAAATGCCTTGCCGCCAGCCTCAACAAAGTAGTCGCGATTCTCCACTGCAATCTCTTCCAGTGTCTCCAGACAGTCTGATGAGAAACCGGGACAGATCACATCAACACGGCCGACACCTTCTGTGCCCCACTCTTTCAATGTTTCATCAGTGTAAGGCTTCACCCACTCCTCTCGGCCGAACCGGGATTGAAAAGAGAGGAGCCACTCATCCTCATTCAGTTCCAGCGCCTCAGCCAGAAGACGCCCTGTCTTTCTGCTCATGCAGGGGTATGGATCACCATTGTCGAAATAACGCTGTGGAATGCCATGAAAAGAGATCAGCAGCCGATCAGCTTTGCCATGCGATTTCCAATGTCTGCGAACACTGGCTGCCAGTGCATCGATATAGGCAGGGTGATTATGGTAACTGCTAATCATTCGAAGTTCCGGTACCCGGCGCCATGTTTTAAGTTCATCAGCTACGGCATCAAAAGTTGAGCCTGTAGTGGTGGCTGAATATTGCGGGTAGAGCGGGAACACAAGAATGCGGGTGCACCCTTTTTCACGAAGAGCCTGGAGGCCGGATGCAATAGATGGATTGCCATAACGCATCGCCAGCTCAACATGAACATCGTCACCCAGCAGCTTTTGCAACCCTTCCTGCTGATCAAGGCTGTGCAGCATCAGCGGAGAACCTTTCTCTGTCCAGACACTCTCGTAAGCCCTGGCAGACCTGGCAGGACGGATATTGAGGATAACAGCATTAAGAATCAGCCACCACTTCCAGCGAGGCTCTTCCACAACACGTGGATCCCAGAGAAACTCTTTCAGATAACGCTTTAACGCCGCTTTGGTCGGTGCATCCGGTGTGCCAAGATTGGTCAGCAGGATACCCGTTGAAACCCGATCTTCATGTTTGAAGCTGCTTTTAACTGTAAACGTCACCCGCTACTCCTAATCTTTCATCTCAATTTGAAACCATATCGACAAGCAGGAGACAAAGGAACCTCTGAGCAATTCAGAGGCCCTACGAACTAACTTAGCAGATCAACCATACGCTGGCCGAGCAGTGTTGGGTTATGTTCAACCACAACACCTGCCGCTTCCAGTGCTGAAAATTTGGTTTCAGCCGTGCCTTTACCACCTGAGATAATCGCACCGGCATGGCCCATGCGTTTGCCCTTCGGCGCTGTCGCTCCGGCAATAAAAGCAACCACGGGCTTGTTCACATGATCCCGAATAAACTCAGCTGCATTTTCCTCATCACAACCACCAATTTCACCAATCATCACCACACCATCACTGTCCGGATCAGCTTCAAACAGGCGCAGTGCATCAATAAAGTCCATACCATGGATCGGATCACCACCCATGCCGATGCATGTACTCTGACCAAGCTTTGTCCGGGTTAACTGATCAACCGCTTCGTAGGTCAGTGTGCCTGAACGTGAAACCACCCCGATACGTCCCGGAAGATGAATATGTCCCGGCATGATACCGATCTTACACTCACCCGGTGTGATGATTCCGGGGCAGTTCGGCCCGATAAGGATGGAGTCAGAATCTTTTAGATGATCCTTCACCTTCAACATGTCCAACACGGGGATTCCTTCAGTAATACAGGCGATCACTCTGATACCGGCATCAGCCGCCTCAATAATCGCATGAGCGGCAAATGGTGGTGGCACATAGATCACCGATGCATCAGCACCCTCCTGCTTAACCGCTTCTGCCACCGTATTGAAGACCGGACGATCCAGATGAGTCTGCCCACCCTTCTTCGGTGTCACGCCACCGACAAACCTGGTGCCGTAAGCAATCATCTGGGTGGAGTGGAAGGTGCCCTGCTTGCCGGTAAAACCCTGACAGATAACGCGGGTGTTTTTATCAACTAATATACTCATGTCGCACCTCCATGTGCTCCACCCTTCGGACGGAAAGACCGTGTAATTTTTCTGTCCTGAACAATTGTCACTGCACACCCCTTGCAGCTTGCGTTGCGAGTGTTGCAGCCTGATCAAGATCATCCGCCCAGAGCACATCGAGCCCGGCATCGTGAATCAGTTTGCGACCCTCCTCTTCATTGGTGCCGACCAGACGCATCACCACAGGCACCCGCATCGGATGGGTTTTGATCGCTTCGAGCAGGCCATTGGCGATAATGTCGCAACGGACAATGCCGCCGAAAATATTAACCAGCACCGCTTTCACATGAGCATCGGTAAAGAGCAGCTTGAAGGCCTCTCTCACCGCCTCAATGGTTACGCCACCACCCACATCAAGAAAATTGGCAGGCTTCTCGCCTTTCAACTGAATAATATCCATCGTCGCCATGGCAAGCCCCGCACCATTGACCATACAACCGATATTTCCATCCAGCGCGATATAGTTAAGCCCCGATTGAGCCGCCTCGGTTTCACGCGGATCCTCTTCATCAATATCACGCATCGCCACTACATTCTGCTGACGGTAGAGCGCATTATCATCAACTGAAATTTTAGCATCCAGTGCAAAGTGCCCATCACCCGTAAGAACCAGCGGGTTCAACTCCAGAAGGCTTGCATCTCTCTCCACGAAGAGCCGATAAAGATTTTGGACAAGCTCTCTGAACTCAGCTGTGACATCGTCGTTAAGATTCAGAAACCCGGCCATCCCGGCAGACATGCTATCGGTCACAGCTGATCTGCCATCGACAGGTATGGTCAGTATCTTTTCAGGCGTTACCTCTGCAACATGTTCGATATCCATGCCACCCGATGGACTGACAACAAAGGATACGGTCTCTGACTCACGGTCAACGAGCAGGCTGAGATAGAATTCATGATCAATATCCAGCCCCTCTTCCACATAAACCTTACGAACCAGTTTGCCAGCTTCACCTGTCTGCCTGGTGACCAGAGTAGAGCCAATCAGATCGGATGTTGCAGCTTCAACCTCATCAATGGATCTGCAAACCCGGACACCTCCGGCCTTGCCACGACCTCCGGCATGAATCTGGGCTTTGACCACCCAGACGGAACCACCCAGCTCCCTGGCTGCAGCAACAGCCTCATCCGCAGTCAGTGCAAGACTGCCACGTGGCACTGGAACACCGAATTCAGCCAATAACTCCTTGGCCTGATACTCATGAATGTTCA
>WSZY01000079.1 GCA_013139875.1 Mariprofundaceae bacterium
GGCCGTAAAGCACGGAGATCTGATCGTCAAAGCGGATAATAACCAGATCAACATCACCTACCAGTGCATGCGCAGGCTTGCGATCCGTAAGCTCAGAATAAATGGCCACCTTAATTTTTCCCATAATGGACTCCCGGAGTCTCCTATTATTAGCAGGCGTCTGGGTAAAAGCCCAGACGAAATCAGGATGAATCAATGCTAGGCTGTCGATAATGGACCCGATTTCATACGAATTAATCATTTACGGCCTCTCTGTCGGTCTGATTGCCGGAGCCGCCGGCGGGACACTGGCAGGTGTTGCCGGTATTGGCGGCGGGCTGATCTATGTGCCGCTGTTCTATCTGGCCATGCCGGGAAACTATGAGGGTCTCTCTATGCATGTGATGGCAAGCCTGATTGCTGTAGCAATAACGGGTGTTTTCTCAGCAAGTGCCCACTGGCGGCTGGGGCATCTGAACCGGAATGCATTCCGGAAGCTTATGCCGGGACTCATCATCGGCGCTGCCATTGGCCTTTGGAGTACACTTAAAATTCCGGAAGCAGCAATTCTCCTTGCCCTGGCATCTCTTAATGCGTGGGTCGCATGGGATTATGGCCGCAGGCAGCCAGAGAAGAGAGAGGTTCCTCTGGCATCGCTATCGGCACCTGTCGGCTATATCTCGGGTGCCCTGGGTATCGGTGGAGGTACCATGCTGGTGCCGCTGTTAAGACGACAGGTTTCGCTGCGAGAGGCAACCGGCACATCGGCGGCATGTGGAGTGGTCATGGCCTTTTCCGCTGTACTCTTCAATCTTCTGTTTGAACCGGCCTGGGTCGGCCTGCTTTCAGAGCAGACAGTTTTCCTTGCCGGGGCTCTGGTCGGGATTGTGTTGATTATACCAGGAACCACCGGCTGGTCGGCACGACTGCATACCCTGCTTCCGGAACTGGCCATGCAACGGGTGCTGAAAGGAATATTTACCCTGCTCTCAACAGCACTTCTGCTCGCGGCACTTCTTTCACTTTAACTTAACGGGCTTCCCGGGCGCTGCCATGGAATCTGATCTCTGGACTCAATGGCAACCCGCATCACGATGCCGAGCGCAGCCAGCATGGTTACAAGGGCGGAGCCGCCATAGCTTATAAATGGAAGCGGCACTCCAACCACAGGGAGCATACCGGTGACCATGCCGATATTTATAAAGATGTAGAGCATAAAGACCGATGCGATACCGATGCATAGCAGTGAACCGAAGCGGGTGTGAGCCCGGGCGGCAATGGTCAGTATGCGTGAAATGATGACACCATAGAGGGTCAGCAGCAGCAGCACTGCCATCAGCCCTCCCTCCTCTGCAAGTACGGCAAAAATAAAATCGGTGTGCTGCTCGGGAAGAAAGTGCAGCCGTGCCTGGGTCCCCTCCAGAAAGCCTTTGCCAAAGATGCCGCCGGAGCCGACGGCAATACTTGCCTGAATCACATGATAACCGGCTCCGAGCGGATCTGATTGAGGGTCGAGAAAGCTGAGGATTCTCGTCTTCTGGTAGCCGTGCATGTTGTTCCAGAGCAGGTAGAGAGAGATCGGGCTTGCTGCCAGGGCAGCAAAAACCCAGCGCCAGCGAATCCCGGAAGCAAGCAGCATGGTTGCAGCAGCAAAAAGAAGTACCAGTGCCGTGCCAAGATCCGGCTGCATGACGATCAGCATTGCCGGAAGAATGGTTGCAACAGCGGCAACAGAGAAGTTGATAAGGCTGGATGGCTCCCGTGATGCAAACCAGTGGGCCAGCAGAAACATCAGCGCCCATTTCATCAGCTCGGAGGGCTGCAGGTTGATGATGCCGAGATTCAGCCAGCGACGTGCCCCCATCTGCACGTCCCCGACGAGGGGGATCAATAACAGCAGGATAAGCGCCAATAGATAGATCGGCCAGGTAGCAAGCCCGACCATACGCAGCGGAACAAATGAGACGGCAAGAAAAACCACGGCTCCCAACAGCCAATATATATTCTGTCGCTGCCAGATGGAGATATCACCATGGTGGATGGCAGCATAGAGCGTACCAATACCCAGCAGTGCAAGGCAGAAGAGTCCAAGCAGGAGGGGCCTGTCCATTTTCAACAGCGTGTTCACAGTGCCTTTGCCCTCTCTTTTTCCTGCTCTGCCAGCTTGCGAACAATAGCGTTGGCAATAGGCGCGGCATCACTGCCGCCGTGACCACCATGCTCGACAAAAATGGCAAAGGCGACTTTTGGATCATCATAAGGTGCGTAACCCATAAACCATGCATGATCCTTATGTCTGTCGAGCTCGGGAGTGGTGTCCGCTTTCTCCTCATCATCATCCTGGGCCATGGCGACCACCTGAGCCGTTCCGGTTTTGCCTGCGACGGGCCAGGGAGCCCAGTTCAGCACCCAGTGTGCGGTTCCTTTCGGCTCGGCAATAACATCACGCATGGACTTTTGGACACTCTTAAGATGACCCTCATCAATTTCCACCTCTCTGATGACAGTCGGTTCTGAACCGGCATAGAGCGTGGGCTTTAGGATTTTTCCTCCATTGGCAATGGCCGCCGCAAAGCGAGCCAGCTGAATCGGAGTGACTGTGGTTAACCCCTGTCCTATTGCTGTAATCATCGTTTCCCCACGATACCATGCCCGGGTTCGTCCATCATAAAGCTGTTTCTCAGGGGTGGGGATACTGCCCCGTACCTCAGGCGTGATGACCACACCGGTCTTCTCTCCAAAGCCCCACATACGGGCCTCATCAATAAGCCGCTGCATTCCCAGCTGTTCGCCCAACTTATAGAAGTAAACATCGCAGGACTGAACAAGGCTCTTATGGAGTGTTACACGCTTGTGTCCTTTCCGCCGCCAGCAGCGCAGCTTTCTATCAGCCAGCTCCAGGTAGCCCGGACACTGGGTGCTGCCTGTTGCCAGAGGAAGCTTGTGCCTCAGTCCGGCAAAGGCCGCCACCATCTTCAGGGTTGAGGCGGGGGGATAGGCCGCCTGCGTTGTCCGGTTCAGCAGTGGTTTGCGAATATCCTTAAGCCAGGCTTGCCATTGCTCATGCTCCAGGCCGGTGATGAAGTGGTTGGTATTAAAGCCGGGCTGACTCAGAACAGTCAGCAGTTCACCACTGTGCACATCCATCACAACAACAGCACCGGTTCTGTTACCGAGAGCCATGGCAGCTGTCTGCTGCAGTTCAACATCGATGCTTAACCGGATGTTCTCTCCAATGGTCGGTGGAGACTGGTTCAGTACAGCAACACGCTGGCCACGTGCGTCGATCTCCTCCTGCTGTGTTCCGAGTGTTCCATGCAGGCTGGATTCAAAGGTTCTTTCCAGGCCGCTGCGGCCCACACTCTCAGTGCGCAGGAAGCCACGCTTCAAATCTTTCGGGCCAGCCAGAGAGAGGTAACCGATCAGATGAGAGGTCAGCTCACCATAGGGGTAGTAGCGATGGGTTCCGGCAATCACATTCACACCTGAGAGGTGGTGCAGGCGTGCAGCCAGAGGGGCTACAATGTTC
>WSZY01000176.1 GCA_013139875.1 Mariprofundaceae bacterium
TTACAGACTTTAAAGGCAGGCATCCATTTCATACCGGTCAGCTGAGCAGCTCCATTATAGCCGCCAGCCAGCAACAGATTCATCAGCAACTGCTATCGACCCTTCGGGACTCCTGATTCTGAAAAGCCCGCTGTTTCCAAGCATCTTCGCAGGGTCGCTTTTTGCGGCATAATCGGGTAAACTGCGTCGCCCTGAATGGCTGACGCTCACAGAACCGGCCGCTCAACATCTACTATCTAATTTAATCCTGGGAGGGATCACTATGCCTACCGTTGCCGATCTGAAAATTGATTTGGTTGAAGTTTGTGAGGCTGCTGCACGAGCCTGTGCACCATTCGTCGGTTCAGGACAGAAAGATGAAGGCGATGGCCTGGCTGTTGATGCCATGCGCAAGCGCATCAATCAGGTAAAAATGAAAGGTGTCATCGTCATTGGTGAGGGCGCCAAAGATGAGGCTCCGGCACTTTATGACGACGAGCCCGTTGGTACAGGTGAAGGTATCGGTGTAGACATTGCTGTTGACCCGATTGAAGGCACCAACCTTTTTGCCAAAGATTCTGCAGGTTCTATTGTAACTCTGGCTGCTGCTCCTGCAGACAGCATGTACCGTCCCGGTTCATGCTTCTATATGGAAAAACAGGTCTATCCAAAGGCAGCACGCGGGAAAATTGATCCGGAAGCACCTGTAGCAGATCGTTTGAATCAGCTGGCAGCAGCGTTGGGTAAAACTATTGCTGAAGTAACAGTGTTTGTTCTGGACAAACCCCGCCATCAGACATTGCTGAAAGAGATTTATGCTTGCGGGGCAAAAGTCCGGCTGGCAACGGATGGTGATGTGAATGGTGCGATTCAGGCCGTACTGAACAAGGGCTCCGATGCACTGTTTGGCATTGGCGGAACGCCTGAAGGTATTGTGACCGCATGTGCAGCCCGCGCCATGGGTGCTGAAATGTTTGGGCGCATGGCACCGCAAAAAGATTTTGAAGTTGAATTGTGCAGGAAAGAGAATATCGACACCAAACGCATTATTACACGTGATGAGCTGGTGACCTCTGATGATTGCATGTTTATTGCAACAGGACTGACCAGTGGTGAGTACGTGGATCATGTGAAGGTTGGTGTTGACGCTGACGGGAAGTATATGACTACCGACACCGTCGTACTTTCCGGCTCGGTGGGTAATATTCGCCGGGTCCAGACCACGCTGCACATTTGAGGTTCACTGTCTGACCGGAGAAGGGTCGGACATTCATAAGTTTTTCTTATGAAAAAGATAACAAGTATTGATTAGATATTATACATGCCCCGGGCAGTGTTCGGATATCTTTTTAAAGTTTTAATTGTTTTATATAAAAAATACAGATGTATAAAAGAGGGAAATATATGAGCAACGCAGATCGTAGACACCTGGCCAACGCCGTACGGGCACTCGCAATGGATGGCGTTCAGAAAGCGAATTCCGGCCACCCGGGCGCACCCATGGGCATGGCGGATATCGCCGAGGTTCTCTGGAACGACTATATGACGCATAACCCGGCCAACCCGAAATGGGCTGACCGTGACCGCTTCATTCTTTCCAATGGCCATGGCTCTATGCTGATCTACTCTCTGCTGCACCTGACCGGCTACGATCTCTCTATTGAAGACCTGAAACAGTTCCGCCAGCTGCATTCACGCACACCGGGCCATCCGGAATATGGTTATGCTCCGGGTGTTGAAACCACCACCGGCCCGCTGGGTCAGGGCATCACCAACGGTGTCGGCATGGCGATTGCCGAATCAATGCTGGCAGGCCAGTTTAACAAGCCGGGCCACAACATTGTTGACCATAACACTTATGTATTCCTCGGCGACGGCTGTATGATGGAAGGCATCTCCCACGAGGCATGTTCGCTCGCCGGTACGCTGGGTCTGGGCAAACTGATCGCATTCTGGGATGACAATGGCATCTCTATTGATGGTGAAGTAGAGGGCTGGTTCACCGACGATACCCCTGCCCGTTTCGAGGCTTACGGCTGGCAGGTGATCCGTAATGTAGATGGTCATGATGCTGAAGAGATCAAGGCCGCGATTGAAACTGCCAGAGCTGAAACCGGCAAACCAACCATGGTATGCTGTAAAACGGTGATCGGCTTTGGCTCTCCAAACATGGCCGGCTCTCATGACTGTCATGGTGCTGCACTGGGCCATGAAGAGATTGCTCTGGTTCGCAAGGAACTCGGCTGGGAATATGAGCCGTTCGAAATTCCTGAAGATGTTTACGGCGGCTGGTCTGCTAAAGATCGTGGTGCTGCTGCTGAATCCGACTGGAACACACGCTTTGAAGCATACAGTGCTGAGCATCCTGAACTGGCTGCTGAGTTTGCACGCCGTCAGTCAGGTGAACTCCCGGCAGCATGGGAATCAACCATGAATAGCTGGATCAATGAGCTGCGCGAAGAGAAGCCGGGCTGGGCTACCCGTGTGGCTTCAGGTAAAACCATCGGCAAGATTG
>WSZY01000232.1 GCA_013139875.1 Mariprofundaceae bacterium
AACTCTAACTACCCCTGTTGCTTCTGAAAGACCCGTGGAGTACTCGACTTCATTGACCATGCCATATGCCAGCCCGGCACCAGCCATGCAAAAGAACATGAGTAGCACCATATGCAGTGGCACTAAACTTTGCAGATGGCGTTTTCCTTTCATCTTGCCCTCCGTTTCAGGACTCTTTATACGGCCAACACCGCCGATATGAACAGTAGCATCCAATCAAGGCTCTTCTAATAAAGTGACTATAGTCTAAAAAAATTGGGTTTGTAGATATCTGCTTTGGGTTTCCATCTCAACCAGCACTACCAACCAGGCATGATGGATAATCAGGTTGATATACAGCATGTACATCTTTCTACCAAATCAAAAAAAGATTATTTTATGCTATTTTTTGATGGTTTTGTACTAAAAATGAATAAAAACAGCTATTTTATGCCCTAAACAAGCTTTTTATATTTCATTCGGTGCGGCTGCGTTGCATCTTTACCGAGTCGACGCTCTTTATCTTTTTCGTATTCGGCGAAGTTGCCCTCAAACCACTCCACATGCCCATCATCTTCGAAGGCAAGCATATGCGTTGCGATACGATCGAGGAACCAGCGATCATGCGAGATGACTACGGCACATCCGGCAAAATCGAGCAGAGCCTCCTCCAGTGCACGCAGCGTCTCCACATCAAGATCATTGGTCGGTTCATCGAGTAGCAATACATTGCCGCCCTCTTTAAGCATCTTGGCCAGATTCAGGCGATTACGCTCTCCCCCGGAAAGCATAGACACTTTCTTCTGCTGATCTGCTCCTTTGAAGTTGAAACGGCCACAGTAGGCACGTGATGGCACTTCCGCCTTACCAAGCGTTACAAAATCCGAACCGTCAGAAATTTCTTCAAATACTGTTTTGTTACCATCCAGCGTATCACGTGATTGATCCACGTAGGATAACTGAACAGTCTCACCTTTGATCATCTCACCGGAATCAGGTGTCTCCTGACCGGTGAACATGCGGAACAGCGTTGTTTTACCCGCACCATTGGCACCAATAATACCCACGATACCACCACGTGGCAGGCTGAAGTTAAGATCTTCAACCAGAATACGGTCACCAAAACCTTTGCGGATGTTTTTTGCCTGAAAAACGATGTCGCCCAAACGCTCACCTGCAGGAATGAATATCTGCTTGGTGGCATTGCGTTGCTGCATCTCTTTGCTCGCCAGTTCATCAAATGCCTTAAGACGTGCTTTAGATTTTGCATGACGCCCTTTAGCGCCTTGCCTGACCCACTCCAACTCATGCTTAATCGCTTTCTGACGGGAAGACTCCTCTTTGCTCTCCTGACTTAGCCGCGCATCTTTCTGCTCAAGCCATGATGAGTAGTTGCCTTCATACGGAATGCCACGACCCCGATCCAGTTCGAGAATCCATCCAGCCACATTATCGAGGAAATAACGATCATGGGTCACCGCCACAACGGTTCCCGGATAGTCATGCAGGAACCGTTCCAGCCATGCCACTGATTCGGCATCCAGATGATTGGTAGGCTCATCAAGCAGGATCATGTCCGGGTTGGACAACAGTAGGCGACAAAGTGCTACACGGCGGCGCTCACCACCGGAGAGTTTGGTTACATCCGCATCCCATGCCGGCAGACGAAGTGCATCAGCTGCCACCTCGAATTTACGATCCAGATCGTGGCCATCAGCCGCATTGATAATATCTTCCAACTTGGCCTGTTTGACTGCAATTGCATCAAAATCCGCATCGGGCTCAGCGTATGCTGCATACACCGCATCAAGCTCTGCCAATGCATCTTTGATCTCTTTGACTGCTTCTTCGATGTTACCACGGACATCTTTGGTGGGGTCAAGCTCCGGTTCCTGTGCCAGATAACCGATTTTAATACCGGGTGCAGGGCGTGCTTCACCGACAATCTCGGTATCAATACCGGCCATAATTCTGAGCAGTGTGGACTTACCTGAGCCATTGAGCCCCAGCACACCGATCTTGGCGCCGGGAAAAAATGAGAGATAGATGTCCTTAAGAATCTCTTTTTTGCTGTCGACAATCTTGCCAACACCCTGCATGGAATAGATATACTGATGTTCAGCCACAAACGACCCCCGAAATGAAATCTTCCGAAGCATATCATTTCACTGCTAAGAGCACAGAGGAAAGAACAAGACTCGAAAAACAAAAGAAGAACTCACCACAGAGGCACAAAGACACAGAGAAAAAAAGAATGAATCACAAAACCAGCAACAATATGCCTGCTTTAAACCTTTTCACTGCTCTTTCTTCCCTTCGTGCCTTTCGTGATCTTCGTGGTGAAATCTTCTTCTTCCTTTGTGCCTCTGTGCCTCTGTGGTTAACATCCCGCCCTCAGGAGTTGTAGCATGTCCAAACGATTCGAAAACAAGATCATCATGGTAACCGGTGCATCATCGGGCTTAGGCCGCGCCATCGCACAGCAGCTGGGCAGGGAAGGTGCCAACGTGATTGCTCTTGGACGTGTCACTGAGGCTCTGGAAGTTACTCAAACCCGCATCGAAGAGGCCGATGGCCGCTGCCTCTGCATCCCGTTTGATCTCACAGAGTTCGACAACTATGGAAAGCTGTTTCTGGCGCTAAAGGATCAGGTTCCGCATCTGGATGGTCTGGTTCACTGCGCCGGAAGCCTGAAACGATGTGCTCCGATGCAGCATGTGAAACCGGATGTGTTCAGAGGAGCACTCGACATTCATCTTACCGCTCCCAACCTGCTCACCCAGATCATGTTTCCACTGCTCAAACGTGCTGAGGCCGCATCGGTGATTTTCACCACCTGCGATATGATTGAAGAGGATCAGGCCAACTGGCACGGCTACGGCCTGGCCAAGCGAGCTCTGGGCTATGCCGCAGCGATGTGGCAGGCCGAACATCCAGCTAAAGAGATCCGTTTTAACACCATTAATCCGGGACGAATGCGTACCCGTAGTTTTGAACGTGCCTATCCGGGACTTGCTCCTGACACTGTTCCAGTCGCTGCAGATATTGTACCTGCATTTCTGCAAATTCTTTCAGATGAGTCTCGCAACACCCGTGGCCAACTGCTCAATGCCGTCGATCTGTTGCCAAAAACACCCAATGACGTTCACTGATGTTGCGGGTAACCTTTGACCATGCCTAAACCTGACCTGTCCGCTCAATTCGCCGGGCTGACATTGCAAACACCAATCGTGCTGCTCTCAGGCTGTGTCGGTTTTGGTGAGGAGTACACCCATGTTGAGGGCTTCTCCAACAGAGATGTCGGTGCGGTCATCCTCAAGGGCACAACGCTTGAACCACGCATGGGCAACGCGCCACACCGTGTCTATGAAACACCATCTGGCATGCTTAATGCTATCGGGCTGCAGAATCCCGGTGTAAGGCATGTGGTCGAAAACATTCTGCCAAACCTGCCACACGGTGAAACCCAGTTCTGGGCCAATGCCAATGGAACTTCTCTGGATGAATACGCCGAGATTGCAGCTGTGTTCGATAACTCTCCAGTCACTGCCATTGAGATCAACATCTCCTGCCCCAATGTAAAAGAGGGTGGTGTGCATTTTGGCAATGATCCGGTCATGGCCGCCAAAGTGGTTGCAGCCATGCGTCCAATGACAAAAAAACCACTCATTACCAAGCTCTCTCCCAATAATGCCGACATTGCCGAGACTGCACGCCTCTGTATCGAAGCAGGGTGTGATGGACTCTCTGTGATCAACACACTGGTTGGCATGGCTGTGGACATTGAGAAACGAACACCTGTGATCGGTAACATCTCCGGCGGCCTCTCAGGCCCTGCCATCAAGCCTGTAGCACTCTGGAAAATTCATCAGACGCGTGCCGTTGCGGCCAAAAACAGTATTCCGATTCTGGGTCAGGGTGGCCTTGTATCCGGAAAAGATGCCATTGAGTTTGCCATTGTCGGCTCCGATGCCATCGGAATCGGAACCGGTCTCTTTTATGACCCGCTGCTCTGCGGCAAGGTTCTGGATGAACTGCGTGACTACCTGACAAGACACCATATGAAGAGCTACAGGGAGCTTGTTGGTTCGCTGGGCAGCTAGGCCCTAACTCATGCAACTGATCCGGGCACTGCTGCTGGTCTCTCTTCTGCTTGCCAGCCAGATCGGTTGGGCAGGAACTTTCTCCCAGATTGGCAGTAGCCGGTGGGTGAGCGTCGCAAAGGTCTATGATGGTGATACATTCAAAACAGATGATGGCGAAAAAGTTCGCCTTCTCGGCATCAATACACCTGAGATTGCACACTCATCCAAGCCCGGAGAAGTGCTGGGGAGACGGGCAAAGTCCCGCCTTGAGGAACTGATTGGAAACAGACTGGTACGCCTTGAATTTGATCGTGAGAAGCGTGACAAATATGGACGACTTCTGGCCCATGTCCGGCTGCGTGACGGCAGATGGATAAACAGCCAGATGATTCAGGACGGACTTGCACACCTCTATATATTTGCACCTAATTTCCGCTATGCCGGAAAGTTGCTGGAAGATGAAAAAGCAGCACGCCTGAAGCGCAGTGGCATATGGGGAAAATCCCGTTTTAAGGTCATTAAAAAAGCTAACGTTACCCCCTCAATGATTGGTCAATTCCGGCTCGTTGAAGGAAGTATTACACATATCGGGAAAAGTGGCTGGAAAATTAAAATGGGAAGCCTCCTGGTTACCATCCCCCGTGCTTACAGAGAGTGGTTCAAATCGCCACCCAAACTGAAAGTGGGCCAGCAGATAGTGGTAAGGGGCAAAATTAGAATTTCCCGAAAAGACCGCCTCTATCTCGCCTTGCATTCACCCTTTGATCTGGAGATCATTGAGCGATGAAACGTCTGCTTCTTTTTCTCTTTTCAGCGCTGATAATTTCAGCCTGCGCCACCAACCCCGCCACTAAAAGCACCGAGTTTGTACTCATGTCAGAAGCTGATGAACTGAAACTCGGGCAGCAATTAGCTATTACAGTTGCACAACAGCTTCCCATTCTTCCCAAAGAAGATCCCCTTGCACGCTACGTGGACAAGGTCGGCCAACGCGTTGCCACCACCTCTGACCGCCCGGAGCTCTTCTACCGGTTCTATGTGGTGGATGACGGCACCATCAATGCCTTCGCCCTCCCCGGTGGCTACATTTATGTTCACAGAGGGCTACTGGCTCACTTCAACAGTGAAGCTGAACTTGCAGCAGTGCTTGGCCATGAGATCGGTCATGTTACGGCACGCCACGCCGTTCAGCGCTATACACAGGCGCAGGCATATAATCTTGGAATGACGGTTGCTTCGATTTTCGTCCCCATTCCTCAAGGCGTTGGACAACTCAGTGGACTTCTTGCCCAAACCATGATCATGGGCTACGGACGTGAGCAGGAACTGGAATCTGATGAACTGTCACTGAGATATCTGACAGGCGCCGGTTACGATGCCAACGCAACCCTTGAACTGTTAAAGACACTTGAGCGACTTGGTACCATTTCGAAAAAAGAGAAGAAAGATGCCGGTGATAAGGTTCAGACCTACCACGGTGCATTTTCAAGCCACCCGGAAACAAAACAACGTATTCAGGAGGTTATTGCACAGGCCTCCACTCTACAGAAAGACGGCATGAATTATGTTGGTCGTGAAGCGATACTTGCAGCATTGGATGGCTACCCTATCAAAGACAGCGCGAAGGATGGCGCTATTATTGGGCAGCGGTTTATCCACCCCACTCTCGGCATTCAGGTGGAATTTCCTGAAAACTGGGTAATCAGGAATTCAAAGAGGGCTCTGACTGCACGAATTCGCCAGAAGAAGGTCTACTTCCATATGGCTCTAAAGGAGCTTCGTAAGCGGGAATCAGCGGAAACCGTTCTGAAAAGCCTCTTTCAGGAACGGCATATAGGTGAGATCAGAAGCGGTATACGGGGAAAACACCCTTATGCACGAAGCATGGTGATGGCCTCGGCACCCCATCTCAGTCAGGCAGCCATTGATACGACCGTATTTCTTGATGGTCCCAACGCATTTGTCGTCCTGCTCTATAGTCTCCGGGATGAAATTGACACTTATCAGCCGGAGTTTGACCGGATATGGAACAGCTTCCGCAGCTACGACATCACTAAAGACGGGGATGTCCCGAAGATCCACAACTATCTCTGGAAACGGGGTGACAGCTGGGAAACCCTTGCCAAAAGAGGCAATCACATACTCGGCCGTTTCACAGCTGACCGGCTGGCTGCTCTGAACGGCATGGATGTGGACAAAACCCCTGCACCGGGAACGGTAGTCAAAAATGTTCAGTAACCCCGAACCATTTCAACCGAACGTCTGAACCGAAGGCCAATAGTGGGCATTCATTAGCATGGTGCCCCTAAGACTCTTTTTTAATCTTCACTTAAGTTTCTGCTTCTACAGTTTGCCCCATGAAAAAACAGACAAAAGAGACTGTCCCAGTATGGGATATTGCCGTAAGGGTCTTTCACTGGGGATTGGTCGCAGCATTTACAATCGCCTACTTAACGGAAGATGATTTTGAAATAGTGCACGTATATGCTGGCTACATTGTTCTTGGGCTTATCAGTTTTCGGCTGATTTGGGGGCTAATCGGTACAAAACACGCACGCTTCAGTGATTTTATATGCCGCGTAAGCAGAGTAAAGCAGTACCTGAAAACTGTCCTCGCAGGAAAGCCAAAGCACTATTTAGGACATAATCCGGCAGGTGGCATGATGATCGTAGTGTTGCTGCTGAGCTTGTTTGCACTGAGTTACAGTGGCCTGGCAACCTATGCTGCAGAGGGGAAGGGGCCGCTGGCCAACACAGAGACCTCGCTTATTCCCTCCGCTTATGCTGATGATGATCACCACCGTTCAGGAAAAGGTGACCTTTGGGAAGATATTCATGAACTTCTGGCCAATTTCATCCTGCTGCTGGTCTTCATTCATCTGGCCGGTGTTTTTGTATCAAGCCTGGTGCACAGAGAGAACCTTATCAGGGCAATGGTGACGGGAAAAAAACAATCACAACCTGAATAGAGAGTTATTAAACAACCGCTTCGGGCGGCGGCCATTCAACTTTATCAGTGATTTATGGTTAAATTATAGATTTGAAAGGAGTTTAGACTGCAGTTCACGTGAGTGATCAGGAAAGAAGTGCCCCGCCCCTTCAATCTCGGAATAATCCACCGACTCCAGAAGCTCAACCCAGGCAGATACCATGTCATGAGGTACCAGCTCATCAATGGTTCCGTGAATCACTTTGAGTGGACGTGTTTCACTGCGCATGAATGAGAAGTCCCAAAGGTTCACGGCAGGTGCAACAGCAAACATGCGCTCAACCCGTTCATCATCCACTGCGGCCTTCAGACCTGCATAACAACCGAATGAAAATCCGGCCAGCCAGATTGGAACAGCAGGGTGTTTTTCATGTATCCACTCCAGTGCCGCTGCCACATCATCAGCTTCACCATCGCCCTCATCCCAAACACCTTCACTCTGATCAACACCCCGAAAGTTAAAACGCAGCACCGGATGTCCCGAGTCTTCAAATGCACGCGCGATCCAGTAGACCACTTTGTTGCGCATGGTACCACCAAATTGAGGGTGTGGATGGCAGACCACAACCGCAGCCCTGTCTCTGTCACCAGCCTGATAAATGGCCTGCAGCTTTCCCGCCGGGCCATCAATAAAGAGCTTCTCATGGTGATGCTGCACTATTTGAACAGCTCCTCATAAACATCCGGTGAGAAGCCAACAGTTATAGTGGAGCCTGTTACCAGGACGGGACGCTTAATCATGGATGGATTTTCGACCATCAATGCTATGGCCCTAGCTTCGTTGATTCCCTCTTTTTCTGAATCAGACAGCTTACGCCAGGTAGTTCCGCATCTGTTCAGAAGAACTTCCCAACCCTGAGCAGCACACCAGCGGGTCAAAGGGGATGCATCCACACCCTCTTTTTTATAATCGTGGAACTGATACTCGATACCTTCTGCCTGCAGCCACCTGCGTGCTTTTTTAATAGTGTCGCAGTTCGGGATTCCGAACATCTCGACCTTTTTCTCAAGCTCTCCCTCAATCCGGCTCATCACTTCACCATTTTTCTATTCACAGCATATCGGGCAAACAACTGATTCCCCTGTTTATCCAGATAGAGCTGCTTCAGCTCCATATCCTGTGGTCCGGCAAGCGTTCCTTCACACAGGCCATGTGTGTTTTCATCGCCCATAAGTGTAAAACGTGTCGTTAGAAACATCTGATCCAGAACGCCATCTGCAATCAACGTGCGATGCACTTCAGGCCCTGCAATCATATAAGCACTCCTGAAGCCGAAGCAAATAAGTTCGGCTTTTAATCGAGCACCTTCAACAGCTGATTTTCCTGCCACCACCACCTTCACACCCTGAGCTTCCAGTGCCTCTTTTTTATCTGTGGGGGCAGCGTCTGAAGTAAACAGATAGATGTCACGCTCTTTGAGTCTCTCAATGGCCCGGGCAGGAACATCAAGTGAGCGACTGAAAATGGCAACGGCAGGCTGTGGAGCCAGCCCCTGCTCTACCCGCCACACCTTCAGATCTTCAAAGCTGCTACCAACCGGAAGCATATCCTGTGCGGTTCCCTTTAATAGTTGCCGGAAATAGCGGGCAGAGGTAAGCAGAATATCGCTCTGGGCTGCCAACTCCTGATAG
>WSZY01000135.1 GCA_013139875.1 Mariprofundaceae bacterium
TTCACGTGAGTAATCGAGATAGAGCATGGAAGCCACTGCATCAACACGCAGCCCGTCGATATGAAACTCATCCAGCCAGAAGAGTGCCGAAGCAGTCAGGAAGTTACGTACTTCATTGCGGCCAAAATTAAAGATATAGGTTCCCCAGTCCTTATGTTCGCCCAGGCGGGGGTCTTCATGCTCATAAAGCGGTGTACCATCAAAACGTGCCAGGCCATGTGCATCTTTGGGGAAGTGGGCAGGCACCCAGTCCAGAAACACGCCAATACCATTCCGGTGGCAGTAATCTACGAAATAGCGGAAGTCATCCGGCGTCCCGAAACGGCTGGTCGGCGCAAAATAGCCGACTGTCTGGTAACCCCACGAACCATCAAACGGATGTTCAGTAATCGGAAGAAGTTCAATATGTGTATAGCCGATCCACTGGCAGTATTCGACCAGCTGATGCGCAAGCTCACGATAATTAAAATATTCATCACTCCCTTTACGCCATGAGCCCGGATGAACTTCATAGATACTCATCGGCCTGTCCAGTGCCTGATGCTCCGGTCTGTTATTTAACCACTCACTGTCCTGCCAGATGTACTCTCTCGGATTGTGAACAATGCAGGCTGTTTTCGGGCGCAGTTCCATCTGCTGCGCGTAGGGATCCACCTTTTCAAAAATATCACCGTTTGCAGCACGGATCTCAAACTTGTAAACCTCTCCTTCACACAGCGCGGGAATGAATATCTCCCAGACTCCCGAAGAGCCCCGGATACGCATCTGGTGCTCCCGGCCATCCCAGTGATTGAAGTTGCCAACCACACTGACTCTCGATGCGTTGGGTGCCCATACGGCAAAGCCGACACCCCACAGGCCATCAACTTCACGGACATGAGCACCAAGAAGCTTATATTTTTCGAAGTGGTTCCCCTCTGCAATCAGGTGCAGATCAAGTTCGCCCAGCATGGCAGAAAACCTGTATGGATCTTCTTCATCCCATCTGTGTCCCTCTCTGTTCTCAATCCGGAACCGGTATGCAGATTCAAATGAGCCCTTTGGAAGTTTCACCTCAAACAGCTCAGTTCCTTCGATACGGGGCATGGCCTTTGCCCGTTTACCCGCTTCAATAATCCACATCTTCTCTGCACGGGGTTTAAATGCACGGACAATAACGCCACCTTTTGATGCTTCATGTCTCCCGAGGTAGGCAAAAGGATCACTCCCCCTCGCCTCGATCACTTCATATGCATTTGATGTTAGATTGATCATATTAATCCTTGTTTATTAAATGGTTAGATCTTCAAATAAAAGTTGTATGTCAGGTAATAACGGTCGGTTCGCTACGCCCTGTGAACTCCTGCAGGCGGGAGATTATGCCTGCCGCCTCAATCAGATCACTCAGAGCCTCCTGAGCATCCATGCCGTGCCTCTCCGGATCGTGCTCAAACGACTCAATATAGATGCGCACAGTTGCACCCTCGGTACCGGTTCCTGAGAGGCGGAATACGATTCGTGACCCATCTTCAAACAGTATCCGAATACCCTGTCCACTGCTGACACTTTGATCAACAGGATCGGTATAGGAAAAGTCATCACATGCCTTAACAATCCGCTCTCCATAATTGTTGCCAGGAATCTTCTCGAAACGTGAGCGCAGATAGGCCATCATCTCTTCAGCTGCTGCTGCATCGACTCCCTCGTAGTCATGTCTGGAATAGTAATTACGGCCATAGAGCATCCAGTGCTCATTCACAATCTCTTCAACTGAAACCTTGCGTACGGCAAGAATATTGAGCCAGAAAAGTACGGCCCACGGGCCATCCTTTTCGCGTATATGATTCGATCCGGTTCCAAATGACTCCTCACCACAGAGCGTTACCTTGCCGGCATCCATCAGGTTGCCGAAGAATTTCCAACCTGTCGGCGTCTCATAACAGTCGATACCCAGGCGCTCAGCCACCCTGTCAACGGCTGCGCTGGTAGGCATGGAGCGGGCTACACCGGCGATGCCGTCAGCATACCCCGGGATGAGCCGGGCGTTGGCTGCAAGGATCGCCAGAGAATCGCTTGGCGTGACAAAAAAATGTCTGCCCAGAATCATGTTCCGATCACCATCACCATCCGATGCGGCACCAAAGTCGGGTGCATGCTCACCATACATCACGTCAACCAGTTCTTCGGCATAGGTCAGATTCGGATCGGGATGACCGCCGCCAAAATCATCCCTGGCAATGCCATTGATAACGGTTCCATCAGGTGCCCCGAGCATCTCCTCAAGGATCACCTTGGCATAAGGCCCGGTAACAGCATGCATGGCATCGAATGCCATACGGAAATCACCCGCCAGAAGTTCGCGAATCGCATTAAAATCAAAGATCGACTGCATAAGCTCTGCGTAATCCGCAACAGGATCGATCACCTCAACCTGCATATCCCCAATCTGTATCGTTCCGGTCCGGTCCAGAGCGATGTCATCAACTTCAAGGATTTTGTATTCACTGATGTTTTCAGTCCGTGCAAATATCGCCTCGGTCACCCCTTCCGGGGCCGGACCACCACTGCCGATATTATATTTAATGCCGAAATCTTCATCCGGGCCGGCAGGATTATGGCTGGCAGAGAGAATGAGCCCGCCATAAGCCTCATATTTACGAATCACACATGATGCTGCAGGCGTGGAAAGAATACCGTCACACCCGACAAGAACCCGGCCAAAGCCATTGGCTGCCGCCATTTTCAGTATAATCTGGATCGCTTCTTTGTTGTAGTATCTGCCATCGCCGCCGACAACCAGTGTCGAACCTGAAAAGTCGCCAATTACATCATATACGGACTGCACAAAATTTTCGAGATAGTTGGATTGCTGAAAAACCTTAACCTTTTTTCGTAACCCTGATGTGCCCGGCCGCTGTCCTTCAAACGGTGTGGTCGATTTTGTGATGACAGCCATTATCCCTCCATATCAAACTGAACTTCAGTGTTGATTGCCGATATTATACCGTAAAATGGCCCCCTGCGCAGCCCTCTTAATCGCTGCTCTTTCGTAGCCTCGGCTAGACAAAGATGTTATCCTGTCACCATCAAATGATCTTGCCGGGAGGGGTTAATGCCGAATCGACATATGGAACGTAATATCAGCCATCTGACAGCCAACACTGTCGCGATTGTTCTGGCTGGCGGTAAGGGTTCGAGGCTTAAGGCATTGACTGACTGGCGCGCAAAGCCGGGTGTTCCATTTGGTGGAAAGTTCAGAATTATCGATTTTCCACTCTCCAACTGTATCAACTCCGGCATTCGCCGTATTTCGGTTATGACCCAATACAAATCACACTCACTGCAGCGCCATCTGCAGCGTGGCTGGAGCTTCCTCTCCGGTCAGTTTGGTGAGTTTCTCGAAGTGCTTCCAGCACAGCAGCGCATGGGTGAGGGCTGGTATGAAGGCACGGCTGATGCCGTCTATCAGAATCTCGATATTCTCCGCCACTATGATCCGGAATATATCATCGTTCTGGCTGGTGATCATATCTACAAGATGGATTATGGTAAGATGATTGCCGCCCACGTGGCCAAGGGTGCAGACATTACGGTTGGCTGCATTCCGATAATATTAAAAGAGGCCAGTGACTTTGGTGTCATGTCAACCGACGGTGAAGATCGAATTGTTGAATTCGCTGAAAAACCGGCTGATCCCAAGCCTATGCAGGGAGATCCATCCATGGCGCTCGCCTCTATGGGCATCTATGTCTTTACCACCGAATACCTGCGCAGGCGCCTGCTTGAAGATGCACGGAATGAAGAGTCCACGCACGATTTCGGCCATGATCTGATTCCACATGCCATTGAGCACGCCAATGCTTTCGCATTTCCGTTTGTTAATGCCAATACCGGCGCACCCGGTTACTGGCGTGATGTCGGTACAATCGATGCGTACTGGGAAGCCAATATCAATCTGGCCACACTCGACCCTGAACTGAACATGTATGACTCGGAGTGGCCGATCTGGACACAGCAGGAGCAGCTGGCTCCGGCCAAGTTTGTCTTTGATGATGATGATCGCCGCGGTATGGCGGTTGATTCTATCGTCTCTGGCGGCTGTCTCATCACCGGTTCATCCATTCGCAACTCAGTACTCTTCTCAAACGTACGTGTTCACTCGTATGCGAAGGTAGAAAGCAGTGTGGTTTTGCCTGATGTTACTATTGGGCGTAACAGCCGTCTTAACAGGTGTGTTATTGATAAAGGAACCATTATCCCTGAAGGAACCGTGATCGGTGAAGACAGAGAGGAAGATGCCAGGCGTTTCTATGTCAGTGAAAATGGTATCACACTGGTGACACCTGAAATGCTCGGGCAAGAGCTTCACACGCTCTAAATTTTTATATGTCAGGTAAGAAAACCGTGAGCAAACCACTATCCGTCATATTCTACTGGCATATGCATCAGCCATTCTATCGAGAGGCTGAAAGTGGCCGTTATCATCTGCCATGGGTCTATCTCCATGCCATGAAGGACTATACCGACATGGCAGTCATTCTTGAACAGCTTCCCGGTGCGCGTGCAGTTATAAATTACGTTCCGTCCCTGACTTCACAAATCGAGGATTATGCAATACAGCTGCGCAACTGGCTGAATTGTGACCAGGATGAACTTCCAGACCCCCTGCTTGCCGCACTGGCGCATGAAACCGGCGACTATTCGAACGAGGAGTGTGAATATCTTCTGAAAACCTGTTTTCGTCTGAATCACGAGAGAAATCTGCACCGCTATCCTGCCTACAGCCGCCTCTGGAATCTAGCAGAGCATGCAAAGACAGATGATGCCACCAGATACCTTGGCAGACACTTCTACACCGATCTGGTTACCTGGTATCACCTCGGCTGGCTCGGAGAGACTGTTCGCAAAACCAATTTTGTTGCACGCAGACTGATCGAAAAGGGGCGTGACTTCGGATATCAGGATCGCCGTGAACTGCTGACTCTGATCGCATCGCTGTTGAGTGAAATACCCGAAAAACACCGTAAACTGCAGGCAATGGGCAAGATTGAAATTTCAACCACCCCCTATGCACACCCCATCATTCCACTGATGCTTGATTTTAACACTGCCCTTGAAACCGTCCCTGATGCCCTGATCCCTAAAGAGCCTTACCCCGGTGGCAGAGAAAGAGCCAGAGAACATATCAGCATGGCGAAACGCTCCCACGAGAACCTGTTTGAACAGCCTGCAGCGGGTTGCTGGCCTGCTGAAGGAGCAGTCTCTGAAGATACGCTTGCACTGCTTGGTGAAGCCGGCTTCAACTGGTGTGCTACCGGTGAAGGCGTACTGCATCACTCACTTGGTTATAATGTGCGGGAAGGTCAGCCGGAAGAGGTTTATCACCCGTGGCTGGTGGGTGAAGGAGATGAGCAGATTACCTGTTTCTTCCGTGATGATCACCTCTCCGACCTGCTCGGTTTTGAATATTCACGATGGGATACCAACGATGCCGTTGGCAACTTTATGCAGGAACTGGCCGGTATCCGTCATCGAACCCAGGGTATGAAGGCACCGGTTGTTTCAATCATTATGGATGGTGAAAACGCATGGGAACATTATCATGAAAATGGCATGCCGTTTCTGATCAACCTTTATCAGTCGATCATAGAGCATGAAGATTATGAACTAACCACCTTCAGTGATTATCTGGAAGCGGCTCCGGCAACAGAACAACTGAAAAAGCTGACACAGGGCTCCTGGGTCTACGGCAACCTGTCGAC
>WSZY01000103.1 GCA_013139875.1 Mariprofundaceae bacterium
ACAGGTAGCAAACATGCCAAAATGATTGCGCTGCTGCACGAATGTATCCGCACAGGTGACGACTGTATCCAGCACTGCCTGATCGCGTTCAAAGCGGGGGATACTGCCATGGTGGACTGCGCCAGAGTTGTCCTTGAAACAGGTGCCTTCTGCGCAGCCCATGCCAAGATGGCCACGCTTGAATCAGCCCATATGAAAGAGATGTGCGAACTGAGCATCAAGATGTGTGCCGACTGCGAGAAAGAGTGTCGCAAATTCGAGAAGAAACATGCCACCTGCAAAGACTGTGCCGATGCATGTGCAGCCTGCATTAAAGAGTGCAAGGCCTTCCTGAAAGCCTGAGCTTAAAGGTGCTCTGAGAAAATCGGAGTGTTGATAATTTGACCGGACTCGATAGTCCGCACAGCATAGCTGGCCGATGAAGCAATTCGTCGGCCAGTTTTGTTTCTACCCTATATAAAGGGGCACCTTGAAAACCCGTCGCGAGCGGCAAAACCACAAGACGTACGGCACGCAGCGCCCGAAGCATATCGTTGAATATGTTGAGGTCGCGAGTACCGCGCAACGCCGTGAATTTGCTGCGCAGCAGGTTTTTCGAGATGCCTGAGGAGTACTCCCCTTGGCATCCATTTTCTCACGACTTACCAAAGGCCTGGGCCGCAGCCGCGACAGTCTCGCCCAGGTATTACCATCCAAAACCGAAAAGCAGCTCTCAGAGAGTGAGTGGATGGATGTTGAGGATGGATTGATCATGGCTGACTGCGGTGCTGAGCTGGCAATGGCACTGGTTGAAAAGGCAAAAAAAGAGCTTCGTGACCCGCTTGCTTCGCTGAAACAGGCAATGACCGCGAAGGTAGAGAATCACGCTCCTGTTCAGCACCCCGATTCAGGACCTTTTGTTCTGCTGGTCATCGGCGTAAACGGCACAGGAAAAACCACCACTATCGGCAAGCTGGCAACCCTGTTTGCCAACGACGGGAAAAGGGTTCTGGTGGGAGCTGCAGACACCTTTCGTGCTGCGGCAGTAGAACAGCTGGCAGTCTGGGTTGAACGTGCCGGCGCCGATATGATTCGCCAGCATGACGGTGCAGACCCCGCCGCCGTAGCCTTCGACACAGTTCAAAGCGGCCTCTCCCGTGGTTATGATGTCATTATTGTCGACACAGCCGGAAGGGTTCAGACCGACAGGGGACTGATGGATGAGCTGGCCAAGGTTCGCCGTGTCATCACCAAGGCCTATCCGAATGCGCCGCATGAAGTGTGGCAGGTGGTTGATGGCGGAACGGGCCAGAATGCCGTGGTTCAGGTGGAGAAGTTTCACGATGTCGCTGGCACAACAGGCCTGATTGTGACCAAGCTGGATGGCTCAGCCAAAGGTGGAATTGTGCTGCAGCTTGCCGACAGATTCAGGCTACCTATTCGTTATATTGGCGTTGGCGAAACACTGGAAGATCTGATGCCATTTGATGCAGAAGCATTTGTCTCAAGCCTGCTGCCGGAAGAGAAGGATTAACCACAGAGGCACGATAGCTAAAGGGGTCAGAGCTACTGCTGTCCCACTTAATGTTTTTCGTCATGCCCGACCTGATCGGGCATCCATGAGAAGGTTGAAAAGAGTGGATTCCCGCCTTCGCGGGAATGACGCAGAGGGATTGGGTAGAATTCATGTTTAGTAAGGCTGAAAAATAACAAAACCTGTTGTTTCACAACGTTCATCAGAATCACATTGAAAACTATATGGGACAGCAGTGGATCAGAGCCCTTTTAGCCTAAAACAGCTCTTCCGAAATCGAATCTGCAAAGGGCAGCCCTTCATCGGTCAGGTGCAGACGGTCACCCTCCCATATCAATTGATGCCGCTCCAACCAGGGTGCGAGCTCATCCCCGAAAAGGGTTTGAATACCAACACCGAAACGTTCGCTGAACCATTGATCGCTGACGCCACCTGTGCGGCGAAGCCCCTGCCAGAGTGCTTCAGCGGCAGCGGTATCCCTGAGCAACACTTCATCGCTATTGATCGCACTTCCGACTGATTCAACCGACTCCATATATTTTTCAGGATTGCGGATGTTGGAATACCGGGTAACGCCGCCATCGGCCATCTCCCCCAGATGATCCCATTTCCCTGATGCCCCTGCCCCGATACCGATGTAATCACGGTAGAGCCAGTAGCCATCGTTGTGGTGGCATTTCAGTCCGGGTCTGGAAAAATTGGAGATCTCGTAGGCCTCATAACCCGCTTCGGCCAACCGTTCCCTTGTTTTATAAAGAAACTGAAGCGCCAGGTCGTCATCGGGGAGGGGATCTGGCACCTTGTCGATTTCAGCAGCCAACTTCGTGTGCGCCTCCACAGTAAGCTGATAACAGGAGAGGTGCTCCGGATTAAGGTCGATAGCGCGGTTCAGAGACTCCATCCACTCTTCCATCGTCTGATCCGGCAGGCCATACATCAGGTCAAGGTTGATGTTCTCAAACCCTGCTTCGCGAGCTGCTGTGAAAGCGCCAATCGCCTGCTCCCCGCTATGAATACGCTGCAGCCATTTAAGCTCGCCATCATTCAGACTCTGCAGACCGATAGAGAGGCGGCTAACACCCGCCTGCCTGAATCCGGCAAAGTGTGACTGATCCACCGTGCCAGGATTGGCCTCCAGCGTAATTTCGATATCAGAAGTGGTTTTAAACAGATACGAGGCTGCATCAATAACGCTTGCGATCAGTGCGGAGGGTGCCAGCGATGGTGTGCCGCCGCCGAAGAAGATTGATTGCAGCTGCCGACCGGAGAACTGTGGCTGCTTTGACCACTGTTCCAGTTCGGTCAGCAACGCCTGTTGATACGCATCCCAGTCATGATGATCGCGCACATGTGAGTTAAAATCACAGTAGTGGCACTTATGCACACAGTAAGGAATGTGAACATAAAGCAGTAGTGGATCGGTCGTCGTCATTTACTGAAAATCCTGATTTGCTGTAACCATCAATCAGGAAAATTCTGGAACAATAAGATCAAC
>WSZY01000150.1 GCA_013139875.1 Mariprofundaceae bacterium
ACTGGAACCAGCCGCGGTGCTGGTCACTTCCCTCCAGATAGAGATCGGCCGGACTACCCAGGTCATCACGCTTCTCCAGTACACACGCATGGGTGCTGCCGGAATCAAACCAGACATCCAGAATATCGGTCTCTTTTTCAAATTCACTACCGCCACAATCCGGGCAACTTGCACCGGCAGGAAGAAATTCAGCAACATCTTTGGCAAACCAGATATCTGCGCCACTGGCTTCAACCTGTGCGGCGATGCCTTCAATCACTTCCGGTGTGGTTACCGTATGGGTTTCACATGCAGAGCATTTGATTGCTGTAATCGGAACACCCCAGTTGCGCTGGCGCGAAACACACCAGTCCGGGCGCTGCTCCACCATGGCACGGATACGGTTCTCGCCCCATGCAGGTGTCCAGACGGTTTTTTTGATCTCCTCCAGTGCCTTTTCGCGCAGCCCGTTTTTCTCCATGGAGATAAACCACTGTGGTGTGGCACGGAAGATCAGAGGCTTGTGGCAGCGCCAGCAGTGCGGGTAAGAGTGTCTGATTTCACTGGTCTCCAGCAGTGCGCCGCAGTTCAGCAGATGTTCAATCACAATGGCATTGGCCTGATAGACATGGCGGCCGGCTACAACCGGTGTCGCCTCTTCAAACACACCACTGTCACCGACAGGGTTAAAAGCTTTCAGGCCATATTTCATGCCGATTTCATAATCTTCCTGACCGTGGCCGGGAGCGGTATGAACCGAACCGGTACCCGCTTCCAGCGTCACATGATCACCGACAAGAATCGGTGCATCCTGATCCAGATAGGGGTGACGGAATTTACGGTTGTCCAGTTTTGCACCATCAAACCGGGCAACAACTTCACCATCAGCACCAATGGCACTCATAACACTATCGCGCAGATCTTCAGCCAGAATAAGAATTTCACCTGTCTTCAGGTTGCTGTTCTCACCGGCGGTAGTGATTTTTACAGCTGAGTATTCGATGTTTGGTCCGACAGAGACAGCCAGATTGGCCGGGATGGTCCAGGGCGTGGTTGTCCAGATGACGATAGAGACGTCACCGGTCAGTTCAGGTGCAATATCTGACAAATCTTCACCGGCTACAAACTTCACATAAATAGAGTGCGAAGTGTGGTCATCATACTCCACTTCCGCCTCAGCCAGGGCAGTGGCACAGGAGACACACCAGTGGACAGGCTTGGCGCCCTTGTAGAGGCCGCCATTCTCGAGGAAACGGCCGATTTCACGTACGGTGTTGGCTTCAAAGGCGTAGTCCATGGTGATATAGGGGTTATCCCAGTCACCGGTGATTCCGAGACGTTTGAACTCTTCACGCTGCACATCAATCTGGCCTTTGGCATATTCACGGCACTCGGCACGGAATTCAGAATCGGAAATATCCTCTTTTTTACGTTTCTTCTTTTTGAACTTCTCTTCAACTTTCAGCTCAATCGGAAGGCCGTGGCAGTCCCATCCCGGAACGTATGGCGCATCAAATCCGAGCATACTCTTTGAGCGGATCACAATATCTTTCAGGACCTTGTTTACAGCATGGCCGATATGGATTGATCCATTTGCGTAAGGAGGGCCGTCATGCAGCACAAACTTCGGTGCGTCTTTGCGTGCTTCGCGAATCTGGCCGTGAAGATCCTCCTCGTCCCATTGTGCCAGCCGCTTCGGCTCATTCTGCGGCAGGTTGCCGCGCATAGGGAAATCGGTCTTCGGAAGGAAGATGGTAGGTCGATAATCAAATTTTTCCTGTTCGGACAATTTAAAACTCCACTTTTAGACGCTGATTACACAGATGCCGCAGATACTATGAAATTGTATCAGTTGTGAACACCTTGCGTCTGATATCTACTTTTCGCCCAAAATTGATGAGTAGGCCCACCTCAATGCCAGTTGCTTTCAAATAATTGACCAACTGTCCTTCGTGGATCTTTTGGAGCTGTTCAACAGCTTTCAATTCCAGAATGACCTGATCTTGTACAATAATGTCTGCGGCAAACTCTCCTACAATTTCACTTTCAAACCAAACCTTTATCGACGGTTGTTGCTGAAACCTTAGCCCGGATTGCTGTAAACGTTTGCAAAGGGCATTTTCATAGATTTTTTCGACAAATCTGGAGCCCAGCGAGTTATGCACGACAAATGCTTCGCGAATAATCTGCTCAGTGAGTTCAGCATGTTTATAATCAGTGTTATCTGCGTGCATCTGCGTCTAATATGTTTCTGGCTGCACTGCAGTCTTTGGCGATCTGTTCAGCCAGCTCCTCTGCCGATCTGTATGCCCTGTCTTCACGCACGCGCTTCACAAACTGAATCTCCAGCCGCTCATTGTAGATATCCGGTTCCACATCAAGCATGTGAGTCTCCAGAACCATCGTGCGCCCCTGAAATGTGGGGCGAAATCCGAGATAGGCAGCACCATTCCACTGCTCCTCTCCACCGCTCATTTCACACCGGGCACGCACGGCATAAATGCCTGCGGGGGGATGGGAGAGATCGACAACATCGAGATTGGCTGTAGGAAAACCGATTTTACGCCCGCGTTTATCCCCATGCATAACATGCCCGGAGATGGAATAGGGGCGTCCCAGCAGTCTTTCAGCCAGAGTGAAATCAGCCGCCTCAATAGCCGAACGGATTCGGCTCGAAGAGACCACGGCACCGAGCATCTCAAATGCGGAGGCTTCACTGACTGTGAAGTTCAGCTTATCACCCATGACCCGAATGGCATCAGGATTACCCGAGCGTCCCCTGCCGAAGGCAAAATCATAGCCGACATGGATATGTTTGGAGGCAGCACAGTCATGCAGGGTCTGAATAAATTTTTCAGCCGGCCAGCCGGCCAGCTCTTCATTAAAATGAAGTAGAAGCACTGCATCGATGCCTGCCTTGCCGATCAGCTCAAGTCTTTCATGCAGATGGCAGAGCCTGCGAGGTGCCTCTTCGGGGAAGAGAACAGCCCGGGGATGAGGATCAAAGGTAATAACAACCGATGGTCCACCTACCGCCAGGGCGTGCCCCTTCAGCTCAGCCAGCACCTGCTGGTGGCCCATATGTACGCCATCAAAGTTGCCCATGGTGATAGCACCACCATGCAGTTCGGCATGTTCTGTCAGTGCATTCCAGGATCGAATAATTCGCATGCGCCAAGCATAACAGGGATATGATCCGGGGATAACATCCGCAAGCTATGCAAAGCGGAAGAGGGGTTATATTTCAGAGGGGCAGCGGTTCAAAATGTTCGGCCTCCATCAGAGGGCAGCGATTTTCCGGTCATGATAACCGGCAAAGATCAGTTGTGCCGCCATGGCTCCCAACAGGGCCAGAAACATATCCCACTGCGTGTCCCATACATCGCCCTGTGTTGCCAGAAAAAGGTCTGCTGCACTTCCTGTTGTTACAGCTACCCACCACTCGATCATCTCATAGAGAGCGCTGATGGCCAGGCAGATTGAGGTAACCACGAAAAAGAGCCATTTTCCCGATTCAAGCGGGGAGAGACGAATAAGCACCTCCCGCGCAACAATGGCCGGGAAAAATCCCTGGGCGATGTGACCAAGGCGATCATAGTAGTTACGGGAGAGGTCAAACTGCTGTTGAAGCCAATCAAAGAGCGGCATATCGGCGTAGGTGTAGTGAGCACCGACCGCAAGGACAGTGCAGTGCAGCAGGATGCCGGTGTAGGCGAAGGTGGTAAACTGAAAACGGGAGAAGGTTGCGATGAGCAGGCCGACTCCGATCAGGGCAGGAAATATCTCCAGCAGCCAGATGAAGTAGTCGAAAGGTGCAATGGCAGACCAGGTGAGTACCAGCATGAACATGGCGAGAAGCCATGCATGGATGCTCCGGACATTACTTGCTGCTCACGCGTTCATAAATCATAAAGCTGTATGCATGTCTGTTGTGCTCATCAGCCTCATGATGTTCGCAGAGTGACTGCTGCCACTGCTCCTGATCATACTCGGGGAACCATGCATCTCCCTCGAACCGGTCATGAACCACTGTGCAGTAGAGCCGCGCTGCATCGGGAAGCAGAAGAGTGTAGATATCCGAACCACCAATCACCATGATCTCATCGGCATCAGGCAGAGCAGCCCTGGCCTCATCAAGTGAGTGGACGATACGGCACCCCTCAATGGCCAGCCCCTGCTGGCGGGTCATGATCAGGTTCTCTCTGCCGGGGAGTGGCTTGCCGATTGATTCATAGGTTTTCCGCCCCATCAGTACCGGCTTGCCCATGGTCTGTTTGCGGAACCACTGCATATCGGCAGGTAATTTCCAGGGAAGCCGATTCTCCGTTCCAATCAGCCGGTTTTCATCCATAGCCCAGATGAGAGAGAGAGTTGCAGGTCGGATCATAGTTGGATTCTAAGGTAATTGTGCATTGTTTGCACAGTCTGATTACCCGATCAGGCTGGTGGCCTGTTGAAATACTGCAAACGTGGCGAAGCGTATGTGAAAGAGATTCGCTCTGTGATCCGTACTAATATAAAATTAATGTACTGCTCTCTAGTCTGCTGGCAACTGATACAAAAGAGAAATTTACAGATCAATAATAAGGAGTTCCTGATGATGAAAAAACTGATACTTCCACTGCTGATTGCAGCGCTGGC